>JACIYY010000043.1 GCA_014359685.1 Porphyrobacter sp.
CCTGCTGGAGCGCCGACAGCCGGATCGCCGGGCGGCAATAATCGGCGAAGACCAGGAACGTGCCGCCGAACGGCACGATCCCGCCATGCAGCGCCATGCCGTTCATCGCCGCGGCCATCCCGAACTCGCGAATGCCGTAATAGAGATAGCGGCCCGAATAATCCTCCGCCGTCAGCGGCCACAGGGCCGGGGTTTTGGTGTTGTTGGAGCCGGTGAGGTCGGCCGACCCGCCGATCATCGCCGGCAGCGACGCGGTCAGCACCGCCAGCGCCGCCTCGCTAGCCTTGCGGGTCGCCATCGTCGGCTTCGCGGAGGCGAGTTGCGCCTTGTAGGCGGTCCAGTCCGCGATGGCGGCAGGGGCCGGCAGATCGCCCGCCATGCGCGCGGCGAATTCTTCGCCGCGTCCATTGGCCGCCAGCCGTTCGCGCCACGCGCCATGCGCCTGCCGGCCGCGCTCGCCGGTGGCGCGCCAATCGGAGAGGACGTCCTGCGGCACCTCGAATGGCGGGGAATGCCAGCCCAGCGTCTCGCGCGCGGCGGCGATCTCGGCCTCGCCCAGCGGGGAGCCGTGGGTCTTCGCGGTGCCCTGCAGGCCTGGCGCGCCCTTGCCGATGATCGTGCGGCAGGCGATCAGCGAGGGGCGCGGATCGGCCAGCGCGGCATCAAGCGCGCGGCGGATATCGGCGGCGTCATGGCCGTTGCAATCGACCACGTGCCAGCCGGCGGCGGCATGGCGGGCGCGCACGTCCTCGCTCGCCGACAGGTCGATGCTGCCATCGATGGTGATGCGGTTGTCGTCCCACAGCACATTGAGCCGGCTCAGCTGCAGATGGCCGGCAAGGCCGACCGCCTCGTGATTGATGCCTTCCATCAGGCACCCATCGCCGGCGATCACCCAGGTCCGGTGATCGACCAGCGCGTCGCCATAGACGGCATTCAGGTGCCGTTCCGCCACCGCCATGCCGACCGCCATCGCCAGCCCCTGCCCCAGCGGACCGGTGGTCGCCTCCACCGCGTCGAGCAGGAAGTTCTCCGGGTGCCCCGCGCACGGGCTGCCGAGCTGCCGGAAGGCGCGGATATCGGCCATCGTCGGGCGCGCATAGCCCGACAGGTGGAGCAGCGCGTAGAGCAGCATCGAGCCGTGACCGGCCGACAGCACGAAGCGGTCGCGATCGGCCCAGTCCGGCGCGGCGGGGTCGAATTTGAGGAATTCCGACCACAGCACGGTGGCGGCGTCGGCCATGCCCATCGGCATCCCGGGATGACCCGAATTGGCCGCCTGCACCGCATCCATCGCCAGCGCGCGCACGGCATTCGCCATCGGCGCGAGGCTGGCGGAAGGGTATCTCATGCAAGGCTCCGGGAACGAACGGGCGGGACCGCGATTCGGCTGCGCGCTCCTTGGGCGAGGGGTTGCCCCCGCGTCAAGTTGCGCCCGGCGCAACGGCGCTGCCCCGGATGCGGAGACTTATTCGCAAATCGGCCGGGCAAGCCTTTACGCGGCATCGCCAATTTGGCTACGCCCGCAACGATGCACGGCGACCGTATCGCACTGGCCCTGACCCGGATCGAGGCGGCTTCGGCCCGCATCCGCCATGCGGCGGGTGCGGCCAGCGCGCGCGATGCCGCGCTGCGCGGCCAGGTGTCGGCCGCGCTGGCCGATCTCGACCAGCTGATCGCCGCGCTGGAGCGATGAGCAATGTCGCGCTCTCGATTGCCGGGCGCAGCTATTCGGTCGCCTGCTCCCCCGGAGAGGAGGCGCATCTCGCCAGGCTGGGCCAGATGATCGAGGTTAGGCTGGCGGCGCTGCCCAACATCGCCGGCCAGCCCGAGGCGCGGCGGTTCCTGTATGCGGCGCTGCTGCTCGCGGACGAGCTGCACGAGCAGCAGCAGCAGGACGCGC
>JACIYY010000044.1 GCA_014359685.1 Porphyrobacter sp.
CCGATGCTGCGCTTCGACCTCGCCGATGACCGGGTGCCGCTGCTGACCACCAAGCGGGTGTTCTGGAAGACCGCCGCGCGCGAGATGCTGTGGTTCCTGACCGGCGAGACCAACATCCGCCCGCTGCTGCAGCAGGGGGTCACCATCTGGAGCGACTGGCCGCTCGCCCGCTATCGCCGCGAAACCGGCGATGCGATCGCACAGGAGGCGTTCGAGCAGCGGATCGTCGAGGATGCGGCCTTCGCCGCGTCATGGGGCGATCTCGGCCCGGTCTACGGCAAGCAATGGGTCGACTGGCCCACCTATCAGCCGGCGGGCGAAGGGCTTTACCGGCGCGGGCCGGGGATCAACCAGGTCGCCCGGGTGGTGGACGGGCTGAGGGCCGATCCCGCCGGGCGGCGCCACATCGTCGAGGGGTGGAATGTCGCCGAGCTGGAGCGGATGGCGCTGCCCCCGTGCCACAAGTCCTACCAGTTCCATGTCTGTGGAGGCGAAGGCGAGCGCCGGCTCAACTGCCTGCTCACCCAGCGCAGCTGCGACGTGGCGCTGGGCCTGCCGTTCAACCTGTTCGGCGCCGCGCTGCTGACGCGCATGGTGGCGGCGCAGGCCGGCTGTGCGGCGGGCGAGCTGGTGTGGTGCGGCGGCGATACCCACCTCTATCTCAACCATGCCGCTCTGGTCGCGACGCAGCTGGCGCGGGAACCGGCCGGCGAGCCGCGGCTTCATCTGCTGCGGCGTCCGCACACGATCTTCGACTATCGGATCGAGGACTTTGCGGTCACCGGCTATGCGCCGCAGCCGGCGATCCGCGCCGAGGTGGCGGTCTGACGCCGGCATCGGCGCGGTTGACGGTTGCGGCGGATACTAATAATCTGTCGCGCAGTTAGAACAATCTGTCTCGCGGCCCGCGCGGGATGCGGTGGGGAGCCCAGGCGCATGGATGGTGACGCAGCGAAGGCCGGATCGAACCGCCCCGCGCTGTCGCTGCACGTGCCGGAGCCGCGCTTCCGCCCCGGCGATGCCATCGATTTCAGCCACCTCGCCCTTCCCGCCGCCGGCGCGCAGCCGCGTCCGGACGAAGCGTGTCCGGCGGCCGAGACCAACCCGCTGTGCCTCGATCTGGTTCGCGTGCTGGGCGACGATCACGCTGCGCATGGCCCGTGGGATCCGAAGCTCTCGCCCGATCGCCTGCGCCAGATGCTGCGGCAGATGGCGCTGGTGCGGGCTTTCGACAACCGGATGTACCGCGCGCAGCGGCAGGGCAAGACCAGCTTCTACATGAAGTGCACGGGCGAGGAGGCGGTCGCCATCGGCACCACCCACGCACTCGATGCCGAGGACATGATCTTCCCGTCCTACCGCCAGCAGGGTTGCCTGATTGCGCGCGGCTATCCGTTGCTGGAGATGGTCAACCAGATCTTCTCCAACGCCGCCGACAAGCTGAAGGGCCGCCAGCTGCCGATCATGTATTCGGCGCGCTCGCACAATTTCTTCAGCATCTCCGGCAACCTTGCCACGCAGCTGCCGCAGGCGACCGGCTTCGCGATGGCCAGCGCCATTCGCGGCGACAGCCGGATCGCCGCCGCCTATGTCGGGGAGGGCTCCACGGCGGAGGGCGACTTCCATTCCGCGCTGACCTTCGCAGCGGTTTACAACGCGCCGGTCGTGTTC
>JACIYY010000045.1 GCA_014359685.1 Porphyrobacter sp.
AAGGCCTTGTCGACGGTGTAGCTCTTGCGGCCGTCGCGGAAGGTGAGCGGCACCTTCTTGCCGCCGGTGCCGAACAGGATCGCGTGGCGATGCTCCTGCGCCAAATCGGCCCACGGCGTTGCGAGGTCGAAGCCGAGATGGGCGGCGAGGCTGGCCAGCACCTGCATGTAATAGGGCGAGGGCGGGTTGGACTTGGCCCACGGGACGATCGCCCCCTGCTTGAGGCTGAGGGCGGGATTGGGGACGATCAGCAGCGGATCGAACAGCTGCTTTTCGCCCAGCCCGTCGCAGGTCGGGCAGGCGCCCTGGGGGGCGTTGAAGGAGAACAGGCGCGGTTCGACCTCCTCCAGCGTGAAGCCCGATACCGGGCAGGCGAACTTTTCCGAAAAGACGATCCGGTTGGGGGGCAGGCCGGCGCCCTTGAGGTTGCCGCCCTTGCTGCCGGCCGGAGCGGGGGTCGCGTTCGGCTGCGCGCCACCGGGAGAGATCCCAGCTTTCGCTGGGATGACGCTTTCGACGGTGGAGTCCGCCAGATCGACATAGGCCAGCCCGTCGGCCAGCTTCAGCGCGGTCTCGAAGCTGTCGGCCAGCCGGGTCTCGATCCCTTCGCGCACCGCGAGGCGATCGACCACCACCTCGATATCGTGCTTGAGCTTCTTGTCGAGGGCGGGGGCGTTCTCGATCTCGTGCATCTCGCCGTCGATCCGCACGCGGGTGAAGCCGGCCTTCTGCCATTCGAGCAGCTCGCGGCGATATTCGCCCTTGCGGCCGCGCACCACCGGGGCGAGCAGGAACAGCCGCGTGCCTTCGGGCAGCGCCATCACCCGATCGACCATGGTGGAGACGGTCTGCGCCTCGATCGGCAGGCCGGTCGCCGGGCTGTGCGGCACGCCGAGCCGCGCCCATAGCAGGCGCATGTAATCGTAGATCTCGGTGACCGTGGCGACGGTCGAGCGCGGGTTGCGGCTGGTGGTCTTCTGCTCGATCGCGATCGCCGGGGACAGCCCGTCGATATGTTCGACATCGGGCTTGTGCATCATCTCGAGGAACTGGCGCGCATAGGCGGACAGCGATTCGACGTAGCGGCGCTGCCCTTCGGCATAGATGGTGTCGAAGGCGAGGCTCGATTTGCCGCTGCCCGACAGGCCGGTGATGACGATCAGCGCATCGCGCGGCAGATCGACATCGACGCCTTTGAGGTTGTGCTCGCGCGCGCCGCGCACGGAGAGATGGGTCACGGACATGGATGGCGTGTTCCGCAGAGGTTAGGGGCAGGCAACGGCGCGGGCAGCGCCGGCCCGAATGTGGTAGGCTGCGTGGGCCATTGCAAACCCGGCCTGCGCCTCAACCGGTGGACGACTCGTGGCGATGGAACTCCACCCGCATCGTCATCGGCCCGGTCGTTTCGACATGATGGACCGCCTCCGGCGCGATGATTGCCGGGTTGCCGGGGGTCACGAGCACCTCGCGCCGGGGATCGTGAAAGATCAGCCGCACCTCGCCCTCGGTCACCACCAGCCGCCCCCAGACGCCGGCTTTGGTGCTGTGCGCTCCGCGCAGGCCCTGCGGCAGGCTGGTCTCGTCGAACCACGGCGTGGTCTTGTAGGGCGGGTGGGCCAGCGGATCGGTCATGAGCGGCGCCGGCCCTGGCCCTGGGCGCGATGGCGATCCGGGCAAGGCCCCGCCAGGCCTCGCCCACGCGCGGAGAGATGGGTCACGGACATGGATGGCGTGTTCCGCAGATGTTCGAGTGAGTCAAGCGGCGAGGCGGGGCCGACGCGGGGGAAGACGGCGAGCCGCAGCGGGCGAGCGCGATGTGGGGCACCGGGCGGCGATTGCAACGCGGCACCATCGGCGCTGCGGATCGTTGGGCGGGAGACGACAGCCGACAGCGGGCGCACCCGGAGGGGCGCACCGGGCCGGCGGGCAGGGAAACCGGGCAACAGGGAAGGCAGACAGATGAGCACACAGGGTGACAGCGCCGCAAGCGGTGCGCAAAACAACGATCGGGCCAACGAGCAGCGGGCCAACAACGAGCGGGCCGACGATCTGGCGGGCATGGCTGCGGTGGACATCACCGCGGTGGGCGGGGTCCTCGCCCTGCCCGGCCGCAACTGGGGCTGGTTCATGGCCCGTGGCGTGCTGCTGGTGATTTTGGGCGTGCTGGCGGGGCTGGCGCCGGGCTGGGCGGTGTTCTCCTTCGCGCTGCTGTTCGCGGCGTTCAGCTTCGCCGATGGCGTGCTGGCCATCGCCAGCGGCATTCGCGGCGCGACCCATGCGCGCGAACGCTGGTGGCTGCTGATCCTGTCGGGCATTGCGGGGATCGCGGTGGGCGTGCTGTTCGTGCTGTTCCCGCTGCTC
>JACIYY010000046.1 GCA_014359685.1 Porphyrobacter sp.
CCCTCCCCGCACGCCGCCCTCGGGGCCGAGGTCGATCAGCCAGTCGGCGGTCTTGATGACGTCGAGGTTGTGTTCGATCACCACCACCGAATTGCCCTGNTCGACCAGCCGGTGCAGCACCTCCAGCAATTTGCGCACATCCTCGAAATGCAGGCCGGTGGTCGGCTCGTCGAGAATGTAGAGGGTCTGGCCGGTGGAGCGGCGGGCAAGCTCCTTGGCGAGCTTGACGCGCTGGGCCTCGCCGCCAGACAGGGTGGTCGCCTGCTGGCCGACCTTGACGTAGCCGAGCCCGACCTCGTTCAGCATGTGCATCCTGTCGCGGATCGGGGGGACGGCGGCAAAGAAGGCTTCGGCATCCTCGATCGTCATGTCCAGCACGTCGGCGATGGACAGGCCCTTGAAGCGCACCTCCAGCGTCTCCCGGTTGTAGCGGCGGCCGTGGCATTCCTCGCAGGTGACATAGACGTCGGGCAGGAAATGCATCGCGTGCCGGATCAGCCCGTCGCCCTGACACGCCTCGCACCGGCCGCCCTTGACGTTGAAGCTGAAACGGCCGGGCTTGTAGCCGCGCGCCTGCGCCTCGGGCAGGCCGGCGAACCAGTCGCGGATCTGGGTGAAGGCGCCGGTATAGGTCGCCGGGTTGCTGCGCGGGGTGCGGCCGATCGGGGACTGGTCGATCTCGATCACCTTGTCGCAGTGCTCCAGCCCGGTGATCTTCTCGTGCGCCCCGGCGACGATGCGCGCGCCGTTCAGCGCACGGGCGGCGCCGGCGTGGAGCGTGTCGATGGTGAAGCTGGACTTGCCCGATCCGCTGACCCCGGTGACGCAGGTGAAGGTGCCGAGCGGGATCGCGGCGGTCACGTCCTTGAGGTTGTTGGCGCGGGCGCCGTGGACGGTCAGCTTCTTGCCGTTGCCCTTGCGGCGTTTGGCCGGCACCGCGATCGCCCGGCTGCCGTTGAGATAGGCGGCGGTGAGCGAGCGGTCCGATTGCAGGATCTGCGCCAACGTCCCTTCGGCCACGATCTCCCCCCCGTGCACCCCGGCGCCCGGCCCGAGGTCGAGGATATGGTCGGCGGCGCGGATCGCGTCCTCGTCATGTTCGACCACGATCACCGTGTTGCCGAGGTCGCGCAGCCGCTTGAGCGTGGCGAGCAGGCGGTCATTGTCGCGCTGGTGGAGGCCGATCGAGGGCTCGTCGAGCACGTAGAGCACGCCCGACAGCCGCTGCCGATCTGGCTGGCGAGGCGGATGCGCTGGCTCTCCCCCCCCGACAGCGTGCCGCTGGTGCGGTCGAGGTTGAGGTAGTCGAGCCCGACATTGTCGAGGAAGCCGAGCCGCTCGGTGATTTCCTTGAGGATGGCGCGGGCGATCTGGTTCTGGGTCTCGCTCAGCCGCTCGGGCAGGGCGGCGAACCAGGCGCGCGCGGCGGCGACCGAGAAGCGCACCGGGGTGGCGATGTCCTCCCCCGCCAGCTTGACCGAGAGCGCCTTGTCGTTGAGGCGCTTGCCGTGGCAGGTCTCGCACGGCTGCGCGGTCTGGTAGCGCGACAGCTCCTCGCGCATCCATGCGCTTTCGGTCTGGAGCAGGCGGCGGTTGAGGTTGCCGATCACCCCTTCGAAGGCCTTGTCGACGGTGTAGCTCTTGCGGCCGTCGCGGAAGGTGAGCGGCA
>JACIYY010000047.1 GCA_014359685.1 Porphyrobacter sp.
CCCGCAACCGCCCGCTGGCGCTGGGCGCGCTGGGCGTGGCGCTGGCCGGGATCGCGGCGGCGGCCATCGCCACCGCCGACTGGCGCGGCCCGGACGAGGGCGACACGGTGGTGGTGGGGGCCAAGAACTTTTCCGAACAATTCATCCTCGCCCGGCTGATCGGGTCCCGGCTGGAGGCGGGCGGATACCGCGTCGTCTATCGCCAGGGGCTGGGCTCTGCCGTCATCCATGGCGCGCTGACCAGCGGGGCGATCGACGTCTATGTCGATTATTCGGGCACGCTGTGGGCCAACGAGATGGGCCGCAAGGACACCCCGCCCGCCGCCGCGATGACCCGCGCCATCGCCGAGTGGGAGCAGGAGACCACCGGCACGCTGGTGCTGGGCGCGCTGGGGTTCGAGAACGCCTATGCCTTCGCCATGCGGCCCGACCGGGCGCGCGCGCTGGGCGTCGCCTCGCTGGCCGACCTCACCCCGATCGCCGGGCGGCTGACCATCGGCGGCGACCTGGAGTTCTTCGAGCGGCCGGAATGGGCCGCAGTGCGCGACGCCTACCGCCTCTCGCCCGCGCGCAGGCGCAGCTTCACCCCGACCTTCATCTACAACGCGCTGACCGGCGGGGAGGCGGATGTGGTCACCGCCTTCTCCTCCGACGGGCGGATCGCAGCCGATGGGCTGGTGGTGCTCGATGACCCCGAGGGTGCGCTGCCGGCCTATGATGCGCTGCTGCTGGTCGCGCCGGACCGGGCCGATGATGCGCGGCTGGTGGCGGCGCTGCGCCCGCTGCTGGGCGCGATCCCGGTCGAGGCGATGCGCGAGGCCAATCTGTCGGTCGACCGCGCCGAGGGCAAGGCCAGCCCGGCCGATGCCGCCGCCGCGCTGGCCCGCCGCGTCGGGCTCTGACCCCGCACCGGCACCGGCCGCACCCGCGACCGGCTGCGGCGTTTTCCCCGCCGAATCGCTCGCGATGGCCTTCGATTCCGCCCGGCCATGGCCTATGTCGGAACTTCGCGCGAACCCCAGTCCGGAGCCCAACATGTCGTTGCTCGAAGCCCGCAAGACCTACAAGCCCTTCGAATATCCCTGGGCCTACGAGTTCTGGAAGCGTCAGCAGCAGATCCACTGGATGCCCGAAGAGGTGCCGCTGGGCGAGGATTGCCGCGACTGGGCGCAGAAGCTGTCCGACCACGAACGCAACCTGCTGACGCAGATCTTCCGCTTCTTCACCCAGGCCGACATCGAGGTGCAGGATTGCTACCACGACAAATATGGCCGGGTGTTCAAGCCGACCGAGATCAAGATGATGCTGGCCGCGTTCAGCAACATGGAAACGGTCCACATCGCCGCCTATTCGCATCTGCTCGACACGATCGGGATGCCGGAAAGCGAATATGGCATGTTCCTCGAATACGAGGAGATGAGGGCCAAGCACGATTACCTCGCGCAATTCGGCGTCGACAGCGACGAGGACATCGCCCGCACGCTGGCGATGTTCGGCGGCTTCACCGAAGGGCTGCAATTGTTCGCCAGCTTCGCCATGCTGATGAACTTCCCGCGCTTCAACAAGATGAAGGGCATGGGCCAGATCGTCACCTGGTCGATCCGCGACGAATCGCTGCATTGCGAAGGCATCACCCGCCTGTTCCACACCTTCGTCGCCGAACGGCAATGCCTGACCAAGGCGGTGCGCGAGGATATCCTCGACATGTGCATGAAGACCGTGCGGCTGGAGGACGCCTTCATCGACCTCGCCTTCGAACAGGGCCCGGTGCAGGGGATGAACGCGACCGAGATCAAGAAGTATATCCGCTACATCGCCGACTGGCGGCTCGAGCAGCTGGGATTGAAGAAGCAGTTCATGGTCGACGACCACCCGCTGCCCTGGCTGGCCCCTCTGCTGAACGGGGTGGAACACGCCAATTTCTTCGAAACCCGCGCGACCGAATATTCCAAGGCCGCGACCCGCGGCAACTGGAACGAGGTGTGGGCGAGCTTCGACGCCCGCCAGAAGGCCAGGGTGGCGAACGAGCAGGACAGCGCGGGCGAGGAGGGGCCGGGCCTGTTTGACAGCGGGGCGGCGCAGGCGGCAGAGTAATGCTTCGGCCAGGCGGCTCGTTTGCGGGCGCATGAGTAAACAGGGCATTCGGGGATAGCGCATCGCCGGGCCGGGGGCCGCCGGTGGTGAATGCCGCCGGCGATCCGGTGCGGCGCTCCCGCATCGCCCGGTGCGGGCGAACCACGAAGCGCCGGGTCAGGGCATCCCGCGTTCTGTCCTGCGCCACGCCGCAAAGGGCGCGGTCCAATATGGTCTGGACACGCGCTGAATACTGGTCGAACCTGACTGGCGGCGGATGGTTGACGGCCCGGAGGACATGATCGATGTCGCGCTCGACCTCTTCACGGTGCGCGAAGGAACGTTTGCGGCATGACATCGCTTGCTGAACATATCGAAACGCTCGAACCGCGCCTCGCCCGCCGCGAGGGAAGGGCGGGCATCAAGATCAGCTTTACCAGCCGGGCCAAGATGCGCCATGTCGGGGTCGGCGGGGCGGCTGGGGGGCGCATCTCGGATGGCTTGACGCTCAAGGAGGGGCAGGCCAACCCGCGCGGCATATTTGCTCATGCCCACCTCAGGCCCGAGATCGCCTTCCCGATGAAGGCGCCGCTCGCCGGCCGGGCCATCGCCGCCCGGGCGGTGACGCCGGTTACCGTCCGGTCCAAAGGCCGCACCAAGGAGTGAAAGACATGCAAGGCGATGCTCCCGATCCGCTGGTGGTCGGTATTGGCGGTACCACCGCACCCGGATCGTCCACCGAGCGGGCCCTTCGCGTCGCCCTTCGCGCGGCCGCCGAGCACGGAGTCGAGACACAGCTGTTCGGCGGTGAGGCGCTGGCAGCCCTGCCGCTCTACACCTCCGGAAGGCCTCTGCGGCCCGAGGAAGAGTCGCTGGTCTCCGCAGTGCGGCAGGCGTCCGGACTCCTGATTGCCAGCCCCGCCTATCACGGCAGCGTGTCCGGGCTGGTCAAGAATGCGATCGATCTGCTTGAGGAAACGGCGAAGGACGACAGGGTCTACCTGACGGATGTGCCCGTGGGCCTGATCGTTACCGCCTATGGCTGGCAGGCGACGGGGGGCACCATCGTCACCCTGAGGTCGATCGTGCATGCATTGCGCGGATGGCCGACGCCGTTCGCCGCCGGCATCAACAGCGCGCAGTGCAAGTTCGATCCGGATGGCGGATGCAGCGATCCCGCGGTCACCGGCCAGCTGGAAATGGTCGGTCGCCAGGTGGCAGCGGCGGCCTTGCGCGACCACCGGGCACGGGCCAACGCATGACGCCTGTTCGGCTGACCGGCAACGGCCCGGCGCTGCCGGCCCGCCATTGCCCGAGCGGAGGGGCGAGACCGGCACGATGACGATCATCGTCCGCGGTCCGGCGAGCGAGCCCGGCCCGAATGCGGCTCGTGCTCTGCCATCGTGGCACGGGGCGGACAACAATGACGCAATATGCCGACCTGTTCAACGACATCAAACCCGAACCGAAAGCCCGCTGGCAAGACATCATGCCCGGGCTGCTGGTCGCAGCGCTGGCCACCATGGCCGCCGCCTTCATCGCCGGCCATTACAGTGCCCCTCTGACGTTGATGGCGCTGCTGATCGGGCTGGCGCTCAATTTCCTCGGCAGCGATCCCAGGATGGCGCCGGGTTTGACGTTCGCCTCCAAAACGCTTCTCCGGTGGGGAATCGTGCTTGTCGGTGCCCGCGTGACGATCGGGCAGATCGTCGAGCTTGGCCCCTTGACGCTGCTGGCAGTGGTTCTGATCCTCGTCGCCACGCTCGTGGCGGGCGTGGTCGCGGCACGCGCGTTGGGAATGTCGGCGTCGTTCGGCGTATTGGCGGGAGGATCGGTGGCGATCTGCGGCGCCTCCGCCGCGCTCGCGCTCGCGACGACCTTGGGCGAGCGGCGTGCAAGCCAGGCCCAGCTTGCGCTGGTGCTGATCGGCATATCGGGGGCGAGCGCGCTCGCAATGTCGTTCTATCCGCTGATTGCCCACCAGTTCGATCTTTCGAGCACGCAGGCAGGCGTGATGCTCGGCGCCTCGGTCCACGATGTCGCCCAGGCAATCGGCGCCGGTTACTCCTTCTCGGACGATGCCGGCCAGATCGCCACGGTCGTGAAACTCGCCCGGGTCGCCCTGCTTGCACCCGTACTGGCGGTGATCGGCGCGCTTTTCCCCCTGGAGGGCGGCAAGAAGACCAGGATGTCGGTGCCATGGTTCGTGAACGGCTTCTTCGTCATGGCCGCGATCAATTCATTGGCTCCCATTCCGGTCGTCGTCGGACAATCGCTGGGGCAGCGGCGACCGCTTTCCTTGCGGCGGCCGTCGCGGCGACCGGCATTCGCGCGCCCATGAAGGCGCTGCTCGGAACCAACCCGCGACCGCTGGCCGTCATCGCCGCATCCTCGCTCGTCGCACTGGCGCTGTCGCTGGCGGCAGCAGTGCTGATCCTCTAGGACCGGTTGCTGTGTGATTGAACCGATTGGCGGTTCCCTCGCCAGCCATTGTCTGTTGCAACGCTCGGTGGCGTGAGAGTGCGTGACCCACAGGCGACGGACGCGAAGACGAGCAGGTTCGACGCGGCGCCCATCATCTGCGGGAGCAGGAGGCCGAAAGGCCGATGGCGGAGATGGGCCGCCGGCATGGGATCAGGCAGCAGGCCTTGTACCGGTGGAACGCCTCGCAGCCAGCGCCGCCTGCCTCCTCCCGATCAAGCGGGCGCGGAGGGCCGATCGCGCCCGGCCAGTGCGGCCATCATGGCCCGATCGCTGCTTGCCGCCCGATCCCGGGCCTGTCTTCGCCCAGGCGATATGCGTCACGAGCATAGTCGCGCATCGCCCGGTCGGCACCGAACGCCGCGCCGATGCTGGCCACCGCATCGCGCATCATGCGTTGCCAGCGCGGACCGTCCCCGTACCAGCACGGCAGCACCTGATCATCGAGCAGCTGGAGCAGCAGCCCGCCGTGTTCCCGCGGGTCGCTGTCCGGCCGACCGACGGTCCATCCGTTCACGCCCTCCCGGCCCCCCTCCAGCCACCATCCGTCGGGGGTGCTGACATTGAGCCCGCCATTCAGCGCGGCCTTCATCCCGCTGGTGCCCGACGCCTCCAGCGGAGGCACCGGCAGGTTGAGCCAGATATCGGCCCCGGCGACCAGCGTGGCAGCGAGGTCCAGTCCGTAATCCGCGATGAAGGCTATGGTGAGATCGCTGCTGCAGGTCTTCGCGAAAGCGCCGATCCGGGCGATCGCCGCCTGTCCCTCCGGGTCGTCGGGATGCGCCTTGCCGGCAAAGAGCAGGGTCAACGGATAGCGCCCGGCGATCGCGCGCAGCCGGTCAGGGCTCTCGATCGGCAGCGTCGGCCGCTTGTAGCCGGTCATGCGCCTCGCATAGCACAGGATCGGCCGCTCCGGGTCGAGCGCGATGCCGGTCCTCGCCGCGACCTCGGCGATCAATGTCGCCCGGGCAGAGGCATGCGCCTTGCAGATATGCGCCGGATCCAGTTGCGCGATTCCCGCCAGCCGCGACGAATCGACGCGCCAGCCGGGAACGCTGGCGTCGAACAGCGCGGCCATGGCGGGCGCCGTCCAGCGTCCGGCATGAACGCCATTGGTGACGGACCGGATGCGCGCCCCGGGGTAAAGCGCGCGCGCCGTATCGCGGTGGCGCTTCGACACGGCATTGGCATAGCAACTGAGCCGCAGCGCGAGCTTGGTCATGTCGAGCTCGTCTGCCTCCGGCATCACCTGCTGCAGCGTGCCGAGGTGGTCGGGGTCGAGCACCGCCTGCGTCAGGGCCCAGTCGAAGCGGTCGCGCCCCGCAGCAACGGGCGTATGCGTGGTGAACACGGTCGCCTGGCGAACCGCCTCCACGCTGGCTCCGCCATGCACCAGCTCCAGCGGAAGCAGCGCGGCATGGCCTTCGTTCAGATGCCATCGCCGCACTGCCACGCCCAGCCTTGCCAGCAGGCGCGGCGTGGCAATGCCGAGAACCGCCTCCTGCCGGAGCCGGTAGCGGGCATCGCCTCCGTACAGCCGCCCGGTCAGCGCGCGATCCTCGGGCCTGTTCTGCGGCAGGTCGGTATCGAGCAGGAGCACGGCCACGCTTGCCCCGCCGGCACCCTCGATCTGCCGAAACCAGCCGCGGACCGCCACGGCGCGGCCCTCGATCGACAGGTCGACAATGGGCTCGAGCGGTGTCGTCCAGTCGGCCGGATCCCACGGATCGGATTCGCCGCGCTGGTTGCCCTGGCTATCGATGCTCTGGCGCACATAGCCGTCGCGGCTGGCGAGCGTCACGAAGACCATCGGCAGGCCAAGGTCCGCAGCGGCGCGCGCGAAGTCCCCCGCGAGCACGCCAAGACCCCCGCTATAGCATTTCATCTCCGGTTCGACCGCAATTTCCATCGAGACGAAGGCGATCGTGGCGCTGGCGAGAAAGTCGGGCAGGTCAGCCAAGCTCTGGGGCCATCCAAGGGATCGGGATCGGGATCGGAACCGGCACCGCGCGAATGGGCAAGCGCACGATCCCGGCCGCAAGAGTGTGAAGCATCACCCTATCGCCCGAAGCGGGGAACGCAACAGCCAAGGCGCCGCTCTCGGGCGGCAGCGTGACAGCCTGCACCGGTGCCCTTTGCACCCCGCTGGCGGCGCGAAATATATGCCCGGAAAAGGTGCCGAGCGGCTCTCGTGCCACAGAACTGCAAAGATAAGCGAAGATGAGGGGGCGGCCCAGCGGCTCGGGCGGAGGGCGTCATGCTGGACGTCGCCACCAGCGAGCGCGGCGCTGACACCATCCGCGGACCCCGGCAGCCCGGTCCGGCAGCGCGGTCCCGGTCCCGGTCGTGGCCACCGACGAGGAGCAGAGGGCGCCTGCCACTGGCTCGATGATCAAAGGCTTGCAGCATGACCACGATCCGGATGCACGCAATATCTCCAGGGCCGATCGCCATCGGCGCGGCGACCGCGATCGCGCGGGCAACCGGCACCGCGGCGGCGGCCGATGGCGGGCAGCACCGTCCCGCATGAGCGTCGAACTGCCCGCCCCGCCCGGTGCCCTGCGCTACGAAGGGCTTCTCGACATCGTCGGGGACATCGCGCGGGTGCGCGCCGTCGGACCGGCCCTGGGCGAGCTCGGACTGATCGAGCAGCCCGGCTGGTCGTCGCTGGGGCGGGTGATCGAGATACAGGGCGACGTCCTCTCGCTACAGGTGTTCCGGGGCGGAATCGGCCTGTCGCGGGGGGCCAGCGTGCGGTTCCTCGGGGTTGCGATGACCGCCCCGTGTTCGCGCAACGTGCTCGGCAGGGTGCTGCGTGGCGACGGCGAGCCGCGCGACGGCGGACCATCGCTTGCCGGAGAGGCCCGGGTCGAGGTCGCCGGCCCGACCGCCAATCCGTTCGCGCGCGCGCTGCCCAGCCGCATGATCCGCACCGATGTGCCGATGATCGACATCTTCAATCCGCTGGTGGAGAGCCAGAAGCTGCCGATCTTCTCCGTCGCGGGCGAGCCATACAATGCCTTGCTGGCCAGGGTCGGCCTTGGCGCCGACGCCGATATCGTGGTGTTCGCCGGGCTCGGCCTGATCTTCGATGACTATCATTTCTTTCGCACCGCGTTCGAGGATGCGGGGCTCATGCACCGCACCGTCATGGTCGTGAACCTCGCGGGCGACGCTCTGGTCGAGCGCGTGCTGGCGCAGGACCTCGCCCTTGCGATCGCCGAATGGTTCGCCATCGAGGAGAAGGCGCGGGTGCTGGTCCTGATGACCGACATGACCGCCTATGCCGACGCGCTCAAGGAGATCGGCATCGCGCTCGAGCGAATCCCGGCCGCGCGCGGCTATACCGGCGATCTCTACACCCAGCTTGCCCGCCGGTATGAGAAGGCGTGCGATTTCCGGGACGGCGGCTCGATCACGATCCTCACCGTGACCACCCTGCCGGGCGACGACGTCACCCATCCGGTGCCCGACAATACCGGCTACATCACCGAAGGCCAGCTGTACCTGCACGGCGGAATGCTCGATCCGTTCGGATCGCTGTCCCGCCTCAAGCAGCATGTCATCGGCAAGGTCACTCGCGCCGACCATGGCGAGCTCGCCAACGCGATGATCCGGCTCTACGCCCAGGCCGAGGATGCCGAACGCAAGCGTGCGATGGCCTTCGACCTGTCGGATTACGACCAGCGCCTGCTCGCCTACCGCGCCGCTTTCCGGACCCGCTTCATGTCGGTGCACCATTCGACGCCGCTCGAAACCGCTCTCGACGAGGGCTGGGAGCTGCTCGCCCGGCACTTTGCGCCCACCGAGCTGCTGGTTCGCGATTCGCTCCTCGCCGCGCATTACCGGCGCCCGCAGCCTGCATGAGCCGGCTGCGCATGACCAAGGGCGCGCTGGCCTCGCGGCGCCGCGAGCTGGCGCTGCTCGAACGTGCGCTGCCCTCGCTCCGGCTGAAGCGCCAGCAGCTGCGGATCGAAGGTGACAAGGCGCGCGAGGCCCTGGCGCAGGCGACCGTCCACCGCCAGGCATTGTTGCGCGAGGCCGAAGCCCTGCCGGTGACCGAGAGCGACGCCGAGGCGCTCGCCCCGCTGCTGATGCTGGATGCCGTCGAGAGGGGGAGCGAACGGCGGCTGGGCGTCGATCTGCCGGTGATCCATGCGTGTTGATTTCCGCTGAGAGTTGACCCGGGATTTCCATCGAGAATTGACCCGGTTGGATAATATGTCCCGCGATGCGGGCGGTGGGTCAAGCGGGTGATTTTTCCTTTCTGGTTTTGGGTGCTG
>JACIYY010000048.1 GCA_014359685.1 Porphyrobacter sp.
CAACCGCTCAAACTGCTCATCGCTCAACCAAAACTCACCAGCCATCCTCGCTCTCCTTTAGAGAGCTTGAATCACATCCACAGCAGCTTGGGAATCCACTTTATGGGTCCAGACCCTAGTCCAGCCGCATCACCCAGCCATGCGGGTCGGGCGCGGTGCCGCGCTGGATCGCGACGAGCCGTTCGCGCAGCCGGCTGGTGGTCTGCCCCGGCCCGCCCGTTCCGATGGTGAACGCGCCGTCGGCACCGGCGACCCGGCCAACCGCCGTGACCACCGCCGCGGTGCCGCAGGCGAAGGCTTCGGTCAGCCGCCCGCTGGTCGCATCCTCGCGCCACTGATCGAGGCTGTAGCGCTCCTCGCGCACCACCAGCCCTTCGTCGCGCGCCAGGCTCAGCAGGCTGTCGCGGGTGATCCCGGGCAGGATCGTGCCGGTCAGCGGCGGGGTGACCAGCGATCCGTCCGCGAACACGAAGAACAGGTTCATGCCGCCCAGTTCCTCGACCCATTTGCGCTCGACTGCATCGAGGAACACGACCTGGTCGTGGCCGCGCGCGATCGCCTCGGCCTGCGGCACCAGGCTGGCGGCGTAATTGCCCCCGCACTTGGCTGCCCCGGTGCCGCCCGGCGCGGCGCGGGTATAGTCGCCCGACACCCAGATGGAGACCGCCGGCGCGCCCGACTTGAAGTAATTGCCCGCCGGGCTGGCGATGACCAGAAAGGTGAAGTGCTTGGCCGGCCGGACCCCCAGGAACGGCTCGCTGGCGAACATGAACGGACGCAGGTAGAGCGATCCGCCCTCGACCTTGGGAAACCATTCGGCGTCGGCCAGCACCAATTGGCGCACGGCCTCGACGAAGGCCTCCTCGGGCAGTTCGGGCATCGCCAGGCGGCGGGCGCTGGCGTTGAAGCGGCGAGCGTTCTCCTCCGGGCGGAACAGCGCCATCGCCCCGTCGGCCAGCCGGTAGGCTTTCAGCCCTTCGAAAACCTCCTGCGCATAATGCAGCACGGCGGCGGCCGGGTCGAGGCTGATCGGCTCTCGCGGGCCGAGCGTTGCATCGTGCCAGCCGCGCTGCTCGGTCCAGGCGATGCGCACCATGTGGTCGGTAAACACCTTGCCGAAGCCCGGATCGGCGATCGCCTGCGCGCGGGTGGCGCCGGGCACCGGTGCGGGATGCGGCAGGCGGGCGATGTCGAGGGCGGGCGGGGCAGCGGGCGCATCGGCCATGGGTCGGGTCTCTCCTTCGCCACGGCGCCTAAGATGCGCGCAGGCGAGAGGCAAGAGGGCGCGGGGCGGCGAAGCGCGGCAAAGCGAGCGCCACCCGCCGCGCATCCGCCACGAATGAGGCATCCCCCAAATCAGAAGGCCGCCACAAATGAGAAGGGCGGCACCGCCGTAGCGATCCCGCCCTTCGCATGGTCAGCGGCCGGAAGTGCCGCCTACGAAGCCTTTACCGGTGGTGTTGATCAGAACCGATAATGCTCGCTGCGGAAACGTACCGACCTCCCTGCTGAACCATGAGACATCGGATCACCTCCTTTCGCGCTTGAGAGCCATGCCCCCGTATCACCGGGGGCCAGACCCGCGTTCACCGCTGGCCTGGCGCGAATGTGAGTCAGCAAGCCCTACAAAGCAAGCCTTGTAATGATCTTTTTCCCCGTCATAATCGGCCTTTCGCGGCCACCGCCAAACCGCTCCCCGGCGCGCCGGAACCGCCCTTCTCCGCGCATCCTCAGGCCGTCCGGCGGGTGGCGATCAGCAGGCCCAGCACGGTCGCCGCGCTGGCGCCCAGCACCATCGCCGCCGGCCCCATGGCGCCCCACTGGCGGATCGCCAGCGGCAGCGCGGCCAGCGCCAGCATCGTCGGCACCGCGCGCAGCGCCATGTTGCCAAGCGCATGGCCGCGGCTGACCAGCAGCGCCTCCAGCGTGGCGCCGGCCAGCTCGATCGCGGCGGCGGCCGACAGCAGGATCATCGGCCCATAGGCCGCAAGGTAGTCCGGCCCGGCGATCAGCGCGATCAGCCAGCGCCCCGCCAGCGCGGCGAGCAGCGTGGCGGCGATCCCCGTGGCAAGCGCGATCCGCCCGATGCGCGCCGCCATCGCCCGCGCCGCCGCAGGGTCGCGCACCAGTTCGGGATAGGTCGCGCGCAGCAGCGCCTGCGCCAGCTTCAGCAGCCCTTCGCCCAGTTGCGCCGCCACCCGGTAGATGCCCGCCAGCGCCGCCCCGCCCAGCGCGCCGACCAGCAGCACCAGGATCTGGCGCGAGGCGACCAGCAGCGTCCCCGACAGGCTGGTGCCCCACACGAAGCGCCAGGCGCTCGCTGCCGCGCCCCCGTCGCGTGCGGCGGCGCGCGGCAGGCGCGACAGGCCGATGCGCCGCCAGGCGATCGGCTGGACCCGGGCGGCGAGCCACCAATAGGCGCCGGCGGTGGCCAGCTCCGCCACCGCCCAGGCGATCAGGAAGGCGCCGATGCCGGGCGCCAGCAGCGCGGCGAGCGCGGCGCCGGCGATGCGGACCAGCGAGGTCACCGAATCGGCGGCGGCGGCCTGCGCATAACGGTCGTGCAGGCGCAGGATGCCGGTGGGGGTGGAACGGATCGCCAGCAGCGAAACCAGCGTGAAGGCCAGGGCCGCCGGGCGCAGGCCCTCTGCGATCGGCAGCCACTCCCCCGCCAGCAGCAGCAGCGCCGCCGCCGCCACCGCGCCCGCCGCCATCGACAGCAGGTCGAGCGCGATGGCAAAGCCGATCGCATCGGCCGCCCGTTCGGGCCGCTGCCCCCAGCGCACCACCGCCTGCCAGGTCTGGAACGAGGCCAGCCCGGTGATCGCCTGCGCGAAACTCACCACCAGCACGAAGCCGCCAAAGCCGGCCACCCCCAGCGCGCGGGTGGCGAGCGCCAGATAGGCAAGGCTGAGCACCGCGTTGATCCCGCGCGCGCCCATCAGCCAGCCGGTGTTCTGCAAGGCGCGGCGGATCATGCCGGCGCGCCTAGCGGTTCCAGCGGCGATTGCCAGAGCCCCCGGTGCGCGGGTGTCAGGAGGGCGCGTCCAGCTCCGGCTGCGGGTGGTGCGGCACCAGGATCAGCGTATCGCCCTCGACGCGCCACGAAGCGAGGCGCGACAGCAGGTTCATGCCGATCACGTTGGTCGGCCCCAGCCCCGGCGCGATGATCGCATCGAGCCCGCGCGCGGTGACATTGCCGAAGCGCAGCTCGTCGATCGAGGTCAGCTGCGCCGCCACCGCGCCGTTGGCGGTCTGCATCCGCACCGGCAGCCCGCCGGTCCGCCCCTCCAGCCCGGCCGCCTGCGCGGTTTCGGCGGAGATCGCGGTCAGAGTCGCACCGGTATCGACCAGGAAGCGCGCAGGGTAGCCGTTCATCTCCCCCTGCAGCCAGAAATGTCCGTCGCGCGACAGCTCCACGCGGGTCTCGCCGCCTTCCACCACCTGCCGCGGCAGGCCGAATTCGGGCACCGCCAGGTCGAAGCGCGAATCCATCCGCGACAATTGCACCACCACCAGCAGCAGGATGCCCATCAGCCCCAGCGTGCTGGCCAGACGCAGCATCCGCCCCAGCGCCGGCACCCAGCGCGCCAGCACCGACCCCAGCACGCCGATCGCCATCGCCGCCACCGCCGCCAGCAACAGGCTGGATTGCGGCAATTCCGACAGGCTGTGGGCAAGCTGATCCCAGACGGGTGCGAAATCCATCGCCGCTATATAGGCGACGCTGGCGGGCAATGCGATGCCGGGGCGACGCCAGCCCGCGCCCGCCCTCAGGGCGCGTTGCGCGGCGGGGTGGCGCGGGCCAGCAGCAGCGAGAAGCGGCGCTGTTCGTCGTGCCAGCGCTCCAGCGGGGTCCAGCCGCCCGCCAGCAGCAGCGTGTCCTGGCTGCGGCGGTCGAACTTGTGGCTGTTTTCGGTGTGGATCGTCTCCCCCGCCGCCATCCGGAAGGGCCGCCCGGCGACGCTGAAGGCGATCTCGCCAGCCGCCTCCAGATGCATCTCGACCCGCGCGAAGGTGTCGTTCCAGCGCGCCACGTGGCGCAACCGATCGACCGGGATGGTGCCATCGAGCTCGCGGTTGATGCGCTGCGCCAGGTTCAGGTTGAAACGCGCGGTGGTGCCGCTCGCATCGTCATAGGCGGCGATCAGCACCGCTGCATCCTTGATCAGGTCCATCCCGATCAGCAGCAGCGATTCGTCGCCAAGCGTCGCGCGCATCGAGCGCAGCAGGTCCACCGCCGTCGCCGGGACCATGTTGCCGATCGTCGATCCGGGGAAGAACCCCAGCATCGGCAGCGCCGCCACCGCGTCCGGCAGCGCGACGCGGCGGTTGAAATCGGCCTCCACCGGATAGACCGGCAGGCCGGGGAACCGCTCCGCCAGGTCGGCGGCGGCGGCGCGCAGGAACTCGCCCGAAATGTCCAGCGGCACATAGGCGGCCGGCGCGATCGCGCGCAGCAGCAGCGGGGTCTTCTGCGAGGAGCCCGAGCCGAATTCGACCACCGCCCGGCCCGGCCCGATCAGACGGGCGAAATCGGCGCCGTGGCGGGTCAGGATCTCGGTCTCCGCGCGGGTCGGGTAATATTCGGGCAGGCGGGTGATCTCCTCGAACAGCTGCGATCCCGCCCGGTCGTAGAACCAGCGCGCCGGGATCGCCTTTTGCGGCTGCGACAGCCCCTCCAGCACGTCGGCGCGAAAGGCGCGGTCGATCCCGTTGCCGTCGCGCTCGACCAGCGCCAGCGCTTCGTGCGGCATCACAGATCCCTCGCCAGCCGCAGCCCGGTGAACTGCCAGCGCTGGTGGGGATAGAAGAAGTTGCGGTAGGAGGCGCGCGAATGGCCGCGCGGGGTCGCGCAGCTGGCGCCCTTGAGCACGAACTGGCCGGACATGAACTTGCCGTTGTATTCGCCCACCGCGCCCTCGGCCGGGCGGAAGCGGGGATAGGGCAGATAGGCCGACCGGGTGAACTGCCAGACATCACCGAACAGCCCCGCCCCGAACGACCCCGCCCCGCGCGGCAGCGGCGGCCCGGCCCAGCGATCGGGCGGATCGAGCTGGTTGCCCCCGGCAGGGTCGGCATCCTGCGCCACCACCTCCCATTCCGCTTCGGTCGGCAGGCGCGCACCGGCCCAGGTGGCGAAGGCGTCGGCCTCGAAATAGCAGATGTGGGCCACCGGCGCGGCCGGGTCGCGCAGCTGCCAGCCCTGATGGGTGAAGTGCTCAGCATCGCGCCAGTAGAGCGGCGCGCGGATACCTTCGCGCTGCACCCAGTCCCAGCCATCGGCCAGCCACAGCGAGGCGCGACGATAGCCGCCATCGGCGATGAAGGCGTCCCATTCGCCATTGCTGACCAGCCGCCGGGCCAGCGCGAAGGGTTCCAGCAGCACGCGATGGGCCGGGCCTTCATTGTCGAAGGCAAAGCCCTCCCCCTTGTGGCCGATCCGCGCGATCCCGCCCGGATGCTCGATCCAGCCATGATCCTCGCGCTCCGGGCCGGCCGGCGCTGCGCCGCCGCTATCGTCGGGCCACAGCGCCGGGCCGAGCGGGTTGCAGGACAGCGCGTGCTTGATATCGGTCAGCAGCAATTCCTGATGCTGCTGCTCGTGCGCGATGCCCAGCAGGATCAGGTCATCGTGCCGCCCGTCTTCGAGCAGCGGGGCGATCGCGGCATCGACATGGGCCCGCCAGTCGAGGATCTCCGCCAGGGTCGGGCGCGACAGCATCCCGCGCCGGTCGCGGGCGATGCGCGCGCCCTCGGCCTCGTAATAGGAATTGAACAGGAACGGCCAGTCGGCGCGATAGAGCCGGTAGCCGGGCACATGGTCGCGCAGCACGAAGGTCTCGAAGAACCAGGTGGTGTGCGCCAGATGCCATTTGGCCGGCGAGGCATCGGCCATCGACTGGATCGTCGCATCCGCCTCCGACAAGGGCGCGGCGAGCTGGACCGAGAGCGAGCGGGTCGCGGCATAGGCCTGCGCCACGCTCATTGCGCGGGGCGCCGCGCCTGTCGCCGCGCCGGCGGCGCGCGACGGGTGGCCGTGGGGCTCGGGCAAGGCGCTCTCCTCCTCCCCGCTCGCGCCCGTGACCGGCGACGGCGGGCCTGTGGTCACAAAGGCCGAGCCGGCGCCCGGTTCCCGCAAACCGGCCCCGGCCCCGACGCCGGCCGTCAGGCGGCGTTGCGCGGGCGCTCGGCCGCCTCCAGCTTCAGCATCTCGGCGATCAGGAAGGCCAGCTCCAGCGATTGCGCGGCGTTGAGCCGGGGGTCGCAATGGGTGTGGTAGCGGTCGGCCAGCCCTTCGTCAGTGATGGCGATCGCGCCGCCTGTGCATTCGGTCACGTCCTGCCCGGTCATCTCGATATGGATGCCGCCGGCATGGGTGCCCTCGGCCCGGTGAACCGCGAAGAAGCCGCGCACTTCGGCCAGGATGCGGTCGAAGGGGCGGGTCTTGTAACCGCTTTCGGCCTTGATGACATTGCCGTGCATCGGGTCGCACGACCACACCACCGGGTGCCCTTCGCGGCTCACCGCGCGGACCAGCCGCGGCAGGCCTGCCTCCACCTTGTCGTGGCCGAAGCGGCTGATCAGCGTGATCCGGCCCGGCCGGCGCGCGGGGTTCAGCGTGTCGAGCAGGCGCAGCAGCGCATCGGGCTCCAGACTGGGGCCGCATTTGATGCCGATCGGGTTGTCCACCCCGCGCAGGAACTCGACATGGGCGCTGCCGACAAAGCGGGTGCGGTCGCCGATCCACAGGAAATGCGCGCTGGTATCGTACCAGTCGCCGGTCAGCGAATCGCGCCGGGTCATCGCCTGCTCATAGGGCAGCAGCAGCGCCTCGTGGCTGGTGTAGAAGGCGGTGCTCTTGAGCTGGGGCACCGTTCCCGGATCGACGCCGCAGGCCTGCATGAAATCCAGCGCCTCGCCGATCCGGTCGGCGATGGTGCGGAACTTGTCCGCCCATGGGGAACGGCCCATGAAATCCAGCGTCCACTGGTGGACCTGGCGCAGATTGGCATAGCCGCCGCCGGCAAAGGCGCGCAGCAGGTTGAGCGTCGCCGCCGCCTGGCTGTAGGCGCGGATCATCCGCTGCGGATCGTTGCGCCGCGCCTCGGCCGAAAAGGCGATGCCGTTGACATTGTCGCCGAAATAGCTGGGCAGCGTGACCGACCCTTGCGTCTCGGTGTCGGAGCTGCGCGGCTTGGCGAACTGGCCGGCCATCCGCCCCACCTTCACCACCGGCAGCTTGCCGGCGAAGGTCAGCACCACCGCCATCTGCAACAGCACGCGGAAGGTGTCGCGGATCGTGTCCGGGTGGAACTCGGCAAAGCTTTCGGCGCAGTCCCCGCCCTGCAACAGGAAGCCGCGCCCGGCCGAGACCTCGGCCAGCTGCGCGGTCAGGTCGCGCGCCTCGCCGGCAAAGACCAGCGGCGGAAAGCTGCCCAGCGTCGCCTCCGCCTCGGCCAGAGCCGCAGCATCGGCATAGGCGGGCAGGTGCCGCTGCTCATGCCGCTGCCAGCTGTCGGGGGACCAATTCTGTGCCACGAGTACCAACGATCCTTCAGGGGTTTTGGGGAAAGCCGGCGCCTCTACAGGGCCGCGCCGCGCCCGGCAAATGTTACATGGGAAATCGCGGACCTATCGGCCAGAGGCGACAGCCCCCTGCTCCGGCATCACCGCCAGCCGCCAGCCCTGCTGGCCGGCCAGGTACTGCCGCGCCAGCGCCTGCAAGTCCGCCGGCGCGGTCGCGGTATAGTCGCTCCACAAGGTGCTCAGATGCTCGACCCGCGAGCGGTCGAAGGTCGCGCCGGCCAGCTGGTTGAGCCAGAACGTATGGCCGGTCTGCATCCGGTTGAGCAGCTGGTGCATCGGTTCGGTCACCCGCGCCAGCTCGTCCGGCTGGGGGCCGTTGGCGGCCAGATCCTGCGCGATCTCCTCGGCCGCGGCGAAGAAGGCCGGCACGTCGTCCGGCGGCAGCTGCGCCAGCGCCAGCACATAGCCGCCGCCCGCCACGTCGAGCGGCCAGTCGGAGCCGACCGAGGGCGAGTAGCTGGCCCCCAGCCGCTCGCGCAGCGCGTCGAGCAGGCGGTTCGAGAACACCTGCGCCAAAAGGTCGAGCTTGCGGCTCTGCGGCAGGCCGTCGCTGCCGCCGCCGGTCGGCCAGGCGATCACCGCCGCCGCCTGATCGGCCTCGCCGCTATGGGTCAGCACCATTGGCTCGGCAGTCGGCGCCGGGAACGGGCCATGGACCGGCATCTCGGCCGAGGCCGCAGGGCGCGGCGACAACGCGCCGAAGGTGCGCGACAGCGCCGCCACCGCCGCCTCGCGGTCGAAATCGCCGAACACCGAGACCTCCACGGGCCCCTGCGCCAGCAGGCGCGACCACACCGCCCGGAACCCCTCCGCCGTGGCGGCGCGCAGCGCCTCCGGGCCGGGGGTGGCGTGGCGCGGATCGCCATTGTGCAGCAGGCCGTCGAGATCGCGGTTGAGCACCCCGCCCGGATTGCCGCCATAGCTGTCCAGCGACAGCAGCATCGCCGCGCGCGCCCGCTCGAACGGGGCGGCATCCCAGCGCGGATCGGCCAGCTTGGCGGCGAACAGATAGAGCTGGTCGGCGACGTCCTCGGCCCGGGTCAGCCCTTCGAACACGAAGGTGCCCTCCTCGATCCGGAAGTCGAAGCCCAGCTTGCGCCCGGCGGCGAGCTGATCGAGCCCGTCCTGCCCGACCGCGCCGAAGCCGGAGCCGACCAGCGCCGCCTTGCCCAGCGCCAGGTAGACCGCTTCCTCGGGGGCGAAATCGGCGACGCCCCGGCCGAAGCGGACCCGCACCGTGGCGCGGCCCGGCTCGTTGTCGGTCGGCCACAGCAGCGCGCGCACCCCATTGCCGAAGGCCAGCTGCTCGATGTCGAACACGCCCAGCGGCTCGCGCGCCACCGGGGCGGAAGGCTCGCCCAGCGGCGGCAGGTCGGCAAAGGAGATGGCCGGCCCGTCGCCCGCGCGCGCGGCCTCGCCGCTGACCGGGGCCAGCATGGCGGCGGTCAGCGCGGCGGGATCGGCGCCGGCCGGGTCGGGCGTCAGCAGCATGGCGCGGATCACCGTGCCGGTGAACAGGGCGCGGGTATGCTCGTGCACCGCCTCGGGCGTGAAGCGGTCCCGCATCTCGCGGAACACGGCGAGGATCGTCTCGGGCGAGGCGACCGCCTCGCGGATATCGACCGCGTTGACCAGATCGTCGGCCAGCTGCGCGCCGGCCTGAATCCGGCTCTGCTCGACCATATTGGCGAACACCACGTCGAACTCGGCCAGCTCGCGGTCGATCTCGGCCTGCGAGGGCGGCGCGGCGAGGGCATCGGCGATCACCGCGCGGACCTCCGCCAGCGCCGATTGCCAGTCCTCGGTCAGCGGGGCGAGCGCCACAAAGGTGGCATCGGCCGAACGGCTCGGCTTGTCCTGATTCACCGCAGCGTAGAGATAATGTCCGCCCGACCGCGCGCGCGCTTCCAGCCGCCGGTTGACGATCGCCTGCGCCACCGAATCGATCAGCAGGCCGCGATTGTATTCCAGATTGTCGGTCACCTGCTCGAACGGGCGCAGCACCGCAAAGGTCAGCGCGCGCGGCTGGCCGGGCTCGACCAGCACCCGCGTCTCGCCGACCGGATTGGCGGGATCGGCGCCGGGCGGCGCCACGGGATCGCCGAAATCGGGCTCGGGCGCGGGCTCGCCGGGCACCCGCCAATCGCCGAAATGCTGCTCGACCAGCGCGGCCAGCAGCTGCGGATCGGCATCGCCGACGATCACCACGGTCGCCTCCTCGGGCCGGTACCAGCGCGAATGGAACGCCCGCACCTTGTCGGCGGTGGCCGCCTGCAATGTCGCCACGGCGCCGATCGGGCTGCGCTCGGCCAGCCGCTGCCCGGCGAAGAACAGCTCGCGCGTGGCTTCCGCGATGCGCCGGTCCGGGCCGTTGCGCTCGCGCCGCTCGGCCAGCACGATCGGCACTTCGGTGGCGAGATTGGCGGCGCTCAGCACCGGCTCGCGGATCATGCCGGCAAACAGCCGCACGCTGTCGGCCAGCGTCGCGGCGGTCGCATTGGGCAGGTCGAGCTGATAGACGGTCTGCGTCGGGCTGGTGACCGCATTGGTGTCGTTGCCAAGGCTCGCGCCGAGCCGCTGGAAATAGGGGATCGCCTCGCCGGGGCCGAAATCGCGCGACTGGCGGAACACCAGATGCTCGATCAGATGGGCAAAGCCGCGCTCCGGCTCCTCCTCGTGCAGCGATCCGGCATCGATGCGGACGCGGATCGAAACCTGCCCCGGCGGCACCCCGTTGCTGCGCACCGCATAGCGCAGCCCGTTGGGCATCTCGCCCATCAGCCATTCGCGATCGACCGGAATGTCGGTGCCGCGATAGATCCACGGATCGTCGGGCTGGGCGAAACGCGGCGCGGGCAGGCCTGCGGCCTGCGTCTCGGCCGGCGCCGGCAGCCTCTGCGCCGCGAGCGGCGCGGGGGCGAGCAGCAGCAGCGGCAGCAGGGGGCGGAGCGCGCGCAGGAATGACATCATCGCCGCGCCCAAGCCGCTGGCGGATGAAGGCCGCGTGAATGGCGCACCCCCCGCACGGCCACGGCGGGTTGCGGCGCAGCGCACGGCGGCCTACATCGCAACCATGTTCATCGAGACCGAAACCACGCCCAACCCGGCGACGCTCAAGTTCCTGCCCGGCCGCGCGGTGATGCCGGCCGGCACCCGCGACTTCGCCACGCCCGAAGATGCCGCGACCAGCCCGCTGGCGCAGGCGCTGTTCGACACCGGCGAGGTGAGCGGCGTGTTCTTCGGCAGCGACTTCATCTCGGTCACCGCCGCGCCGGGCGCGGACTGGTCGCAGCTGAAGCCGCAGGTGGTCTCGATCCTGCTCGACCATTTCGTCGCCCAGGCGCCGCTCTTCGCAGATGGCAGCGCCGCCGGCTTCGCGGTGCCGCCGGCCGAGGAGGAGGAGGCGATCGGCGATGACGATCCCGCCGATGCCGAGATCGTCGAACAGATCAAGGATCTGATCGAAACCCGCGTCCGCCCCGCCGTCGCCGGCGATGGCGGCGACATCCGCTATCGCGGCTTTCGCGACGGAATCGTCTATCTGACCATGCAGGGCGCCTGTTCGGGCTGCCCCAGTTCCGCCGCCACGCTCAAGCAGGGGATCGAAGGGCTGCTCAAGCACTACGTCCCCGAAGTGAGCGAAGTGCGCGCCGCCTGACCGCAGGAACCGCAATGACCCAGCCCCTCGCCGATCCCGCGCTCGACCAGCTGTTCCGCGCTGCGCGCAGCTACAATTCGTGGCAGGACGAGGATGTCGACGAACAGCAGATCGAGGCGATCTGGGAGCTGATGAAGATGGGGCCGACCTCGGCCAACCAGCTGCCCGCGCGGCTGGTATGGTGCCGGTCGCCCGCCTCGCGTGAGCGGCTGGCGCAGCACGCCTCGGCCACCAACAAGCCCAAGATCATTGGCGCGCCGGTCTGCGTAATCGTGGCCATGGATCTTGAATTCCACGAACAATTGCCGTGGCTGTTCCCCTATGCCGATGCGAAGAGCTGGTTTCCCGACCCGGCGGCGCGCGAGGTTTCGGCGATGCGCAACGCGACGCTGCAAGGCGCCTACCTGATGCTGGCGGCGCGCGCGCTGGGGCTCGATTGCGCGCCGATGTCGGGATTCGACAACGCCGCGCTCGATGCCGATTTCTTCGCCGATCAGCCCAGCTGGCGCTCCAACTTCATCTGCTCGATCGGGCGGGGCGATCCGGCCGGCCTGTTCCCCCCCTGCCCGCGCCCCGGTTTCGACACCTTCAACCGCGTGCTGTGACCGCTCGCGCAGCGCGGTGCCCCTGCTGCTCGCCATCGACAGCGCCACGCAGGCCTGCTCGGTCGCGCTGTTCGAGGACGGCCGGCTGCGAGCGGGCCGGCGCGAGATCATCGGGCGCGGCCATGCGGAGCGGCTGGTGCCGATGGTGGCGGAGCTGCCGGGGCGCGGGCGGGCGGCGCGGATCGCGGTCTCGATCGGCCCGGGCAGCTTCACCGGGGTGCGGATCGGGCTGGCTGCGGCGCGCGCGCTGGGGCTGGCCTGGGGCGCTGCCGTGTGCGGCTACCCGACGCTCGCGCTGGTCGCGGCGCAGGCCCGCGCCGGCAGAGCCATCGCGGTGGCCGCATGCATGGCGGGCGGCCACGGCGAATGGTTCGTCCAGACCTTCGCTGCCGACGGGATGCCGGACGGCCCGGCAGCCTCGCTGTCGCCCGGCGCGGCGGCGGAGCGGATCGCGGTGCCGCTGGTCGCCGGCGACCGCGCCGGCGAGCTGGTCGCGATGCGCAGCCGGGGTGGCGAGGCGCTGGACCTCCTGCCCGATGCGCGCGCCCTGCCGCTCTTGCCGCCGGCGCTGCTGACCGGCAGCCTCGCGCCGCTCTATGGCCGCGCGCCCGATGCCGCGCTGCCGGCATGAGTGCTCCGCTCGACGCCGTGATGGCGGTGATGGAGGCCGCCTTCGATCCCTGCCATGGCGAGGCATGGACCCGCGCCCAGCTGGCCGACGCGCTGACGCTGCGCAGCACCTGGCTGCACCTTGCCGGCCCGGACGGGGCGGTGCCGGGCGCGGGCGACCCGGTCTCCGGCTTCGCGCTGACCCGCGCGGTGCTCGACGAGGAGGAATTGCTGCTGCTGGCGGTCCACCCGGCGATGCGCGGGCGAGGCATCGGGCGGGCGCTGCTCGACCGCTTCGTGGCGGCCGCACGGGCCCGCGGCGCGACGCGGCTGTTCCTGGAGATGCGCGAGGGCAATCCGGCGCAGGCGCTCTATCGGCGGGCGGGCTTCGTCGAGATCGGGCGCCGCCGCGACTATTACCGGCACGGCCGCGACGGTCCGGTCGATGCGATCACCTTCGCCCTCTCGTGCTGAGGCCCCGCCGACGCGAAAATATTTGCCTCCAGGTGCCAATTACTACTTGTTTTCTGTCTTGGGACCTTGAAATAGGCGCCGCCGTGGCGGTATAGAGACCGCACGGTCGCCGGCCGCGAAATCATGGGCGCCGTGCGGATGATACGAAGGTCGCGGACAGAAAAAGAGGTACGCAATGGACAACACCGATCATGACATGGGCGAAACGCTCATCACCCTGACATCAGACATCGTCGCGGCGCATGTCAGCAACAACAATGTCTCTGCCGAAGACGTTTCGGCCCTGATCAAGAGCGTCTATGGCGCTCTTCAGGGTCTCGGCGCGCCGGTGCAGGAAGAACGGCCGGAGCCGGCGGTGCCGATCCGCTCCTCGATCAAGCCCGATCACCTGGTCTGCCTTGAAGACGGCAAGAAGCTGAAGATGCTCAAGCGGTATCTGAAGACCAATTACGACATGACGCCCGAACAATATCGGGCGCGCTGGAACCTGCCGGCCGATTATCCGATGGTCGCCCCCGCCTATGCCGAACGGCGCCGCGAACTGGCCAAGGAAATCGGCCTCGGCCGCAAGCCCAGCCAGCGCCGCGGACGCCGCAAGAAAGCTGCGCCCGAGGCGCCCGCGACGGCCGCCGCCGCCGAGTAACCGCCGGACGGCCGCAGTTGCAAAATCGCCCCGCCGCTCCCATAGTGGCGGGGCGACCCGTGCTCGTGCGCCGGGCCGAATGACCGGGATCGGCGGAACTGCCAATGCATCAGAACATCGATCTTGAAGCATTGTGCGCCGAACGCGGATTGCGCATCACCGAACAAAGGCGCGTGATCGCCCGCGTCGTGTCGGAGAGCGAGGATCACCCCGACGTGGAGGCGCTGCACGCCCGCGCCAGCGCGGTCGATCCCAGGATCTCCATCGCCACCGTCTATCGCACCGTCCGCCTGTTCGAGGAGGCGGGCATCCTCGACCGCCACGATTTCGGCGACGGCCGCGCCCGCTACGAAGCCGCGCCGGAAGCGCATCACGATCATCTGATCGACGTGGAAACCGGCAAGGTGATCGAATTCGTCGATCCGGAGCTGGAAGCGCTGCAACGCCAGATCGCGGAGCGGCTCGGCTATCGCCTGGTCGATCACCGGATGGAGCTGTACGGCGTCCGCGCCGACCGCGAGGGCTGAGCGGCCGGGCGCCAGCATGGATGCGCCGCCGGTGACCGGCTGGCGCTGGCTGGTGGTGGCGGCGCGCGCCACGGCGATCGTGCTGCTGTTCGCCGCCATCATCCCTGTCCACCTGCTGCTGACCCTGCTCGGCCGGCGCGCGGCGATCCCGCCGCTGTTCCTGCGCGGAATCGGCTGGCTGGCCGGGCTGCGGGTGCGGCGGCAGGGCGCTCCGGCCCCCGGCCCGCTGCTGCTGGTCGCCAATCACACCAGCTGGCTCGACATCCTCGCCCTCGCCGGCACCGCGCGCGCCGCCTTCGTCGCCAAGGGGACGCTGGCCGAGTTGCGCCCGCTCGCCTGGCTGTGCCGGCAGAACGACACGCTGTTCGTCGCGCGCGACCGGCGCGGCGGGGTCGACGGGCAGGTCGCGAGTTTGCGCGCGGCGCTCGCCCGGCGGCGGATGGCGGTGTTCCCCGAAGGGACCACCTCCGACGGGACGGTGGTGCTGCCGTTCAAGAGCGCGCTGCTCTCCGCCGCAGAGGGTGCGCCGGTCGCGGTGCAGCCGGTGGCGCTCGCCTATGATCAGCCGGCCGCGATCGCCTGGCACGGGGAGGAGACCGGCGCCGCCAATGTGCTGCGGGTGCTGGCGCGGCTGCGTCCGGTGCACCTCACCGTATCGTTCCTGCCGCCGCTGTCGGGGCCGGAGCGCGCCACCCGCAAGGCGATGGCCGCCGCCGCCCAGCGCCGCGTCGCGGCGGCGCTGGCCCTTCCCATGCCGCCCCCGATCGCGTAATCGCGCGCGCCATGCCAACCAGCCGCCATCCTGCGCGTTTCCGGCCTGCGAGTTTCCGGGTCAAGAGCTACGGCTGCCAGATGAACGTCTATGACGGGGAA
>JACIYY010000049.1 GCA_014359685.1 Porphyrobacter sp.
GAAAGGAGCGCATGGCCCGCAAAGCATCCCGCGCCGGTGGCGGCTCTGCCGTCCATGGCGAGACCGCCCTTCATCCGGAGGATCGCCGCGATTCTCCCCCCCGCGCCCGGGTGGAGGTGCTGTTCGAACAGCAGGCCATGCTCGGCGCCCTCTTCGGCCAGTTCGACGCCAATCTGGTGCAGATCGAAAACCGGCTGGGGGTGTTCATCGCCGCGCGCGGCAATCGCGTGGTGATCGAAGGGACCCAGGACGATGTCGCCCGCGCCCGCCAGGTGCTGCTCGCCATGCACGAACGGCTGCTGACCGGGCAGGATCTCGATGCCGGCGCGATCGAGGCGCTGATCGGCCTGTCCAACGAACCGGTGCTGGAAGGGATCATCACCGGTGAGGCCAAGGGCCCGCCGATCATGATCCGCACCCGCAAGAAGACGATCACCCCGCGCACCGCGATGCAGGGCGACTATATGCGCCAGCTCGCCAGCCGCGACATCATCTTCGCGCTCGGCCCGGCGGGCACCGGCAAGACCTATCTGGCGGTCGCGCAGGCGGTCAGCCAGCTGATCACCGGCAGCGTGCAGCGGCTGATCCTGTCGCGCCCGGCGGTCGAGGCGGGCGAGCGGCTGGGCTTCCTGCCCGGTGACATGAAGGAGAAGGTCGATCCCTATCTGCGCCCGCTCTACGATGCGCTCTACGATTGCATGCCGCCCGAACAGGTCGACCGGCGCATCGCCAGCGGCGAGATCGAGATCGCGCCGATCGCCTTCATGCGCGGCCGGACCCTGTCCGATGCCTTCGTGATCCTCGACGAAGCGCAGAACACCACCCGCGAACAGATGAAGATGTTCCTGACCCGCTTCGGCCAGAACAGCCGGATGGTGGTGTGCGGCGACCCCCGCCAGATCGACATTCCCGGCGGCGACGCCCAGAGCGGCCTGCACGATGCGGTCGCCCGGCTCGAAGACGTGGACGGGATCGGCATCACCCGCTTCGGTGTCGCCGACGTGGTCCGCCACCCGATCGTCGGCCGGATCGTCGAGGCGTACGAGGGCCGGGACGGCTGACCACCCGCCGCCCGGCGCGCAGGCTCACACGAAGCTGTAGGGGTCGATGTCGATGGCGACGCGCACGCCCTGCGGAAAGCGGAGCGCGCCCAGCCAGTCGCGGATCACCCGCTGCACCTGCGCGCTGCGGCGGGCATTGATCAGCAGGCGGTGGCGATAGCGGCCGCGCAGCAGCGCCATCGGCGCAGGCGCCGGGCCGTAAATGTCGATGTCGGGCAGGTCGGGGCGGGTCGCGCCGATGCGGTTGGCGGCCTCGCGCGCCTCGGCATCGTCCTCGCTCGACACGATGATCGCCGCCCACCGGCCGAAGGGCGGGGCCTGCGCGTGGCGCCGCGCCGCGGCCTCGGCGGCGTAGAAGGCGTCGCGGTCGCCGGCGGCGAGGGCCGCGATCACCGGCGCATCGGGGTGGCGGGTCTGGATCAGCACCGTCCCCGGCTTGGCCGCGCGCCCGGCCCGGCCGGACACCTGCGCGACCTGCTGATAGGTCCGCTCGGCCGCGCGCAGGTCGCCGCCCTCCAGCCCCAGATCGGCATCGACCACGCCCACCAGCGTCAGCTCCGGGAAATGGAACCCCTTGGTCACCAGCTGGGTGCCGACGATCAAGTCGACCGCCCCGGCCTCGACCGCGGCGATGAACTGCGCGGCCTTGTCGGGGGTGTTCAGCGTGTCGGAGGTCACCAGGGCGATGCGCGCCTCGGGGAACAGCTCGGCCACCTCGTCGGCGATCCGCTCCACGCCGGGGCCGCAGGCGACCAGGCAATCGGCCTCGCCGCAATCGGGGCAGGTCGCCGGCGGGGCGGTCTCGTGCCCGCAATGGTGGCAGGCGAGCCGGCGGCTGAGGCGGTGCTCGACCAGCCAGGCGCTGCAATTGGGGCAGTGGAAGCGGAAGCCGCAATGGCGGCACAGCGTCAGCGGGGCATAGCCGCGGCGGTTGAGGAACAGCAGCGACTGCTCGCCCCGCGCCAGCCGCTCGGCCATGCCCTCGACCAGCCGGGGCGCGAGCCAGCGCCCGGCGCCGGGCTTCTCCTGCGTCAGGTCGAGGATGCCGATGGCCGGCAATTGCGCCCCGCCGAACCGGCTCGGCAGCACCAGCGTCTCGTAAACCCCGCTGGCCGCCATCTGCAGGCTCTCCAGCGCCGGGGTCGCGCTGGCGAGGACCACCGGAATCTCCTCGAACCGCGCCCGCATCACCGCCACGTCGCGGGCATTGTAGCGCACCCCGTCATCCTGCTTGAAGCTGACCTCGTGCGCCTCGTCGACGACGATCAGCCCCAGCGCGGCATAGGGCAGGAACAGTGCGGAGCGCGCCCCCACCACCACCTGCGCCGTTCCCTCGGCAATCGCGCGCCAGGCGCGGCGCCGCTCGGTGGATTTGAGCGCGCTGTGCCACAGCACCGGCGGCGCCCCGAAGCGCTCCTCGAACCGGCGCAGGAAGGCCTCGGTCAGCGCGATCTCGGGCAGCAGCACCAGCACCTGCCGCCCGCCCCGCAGCGCCTCGGCAATGGCTTCGAAATAGGTTTCGGTCTTGCCCGATCCGGTCACTCCGTCGAGCAGGAAGGGCGCGAACCCGCCGCCGCGCACCGCCGCCGCCATCCGCGCGGCCGCCGCCTGCTGCTCGGGCGACAGAGCCGGGCTGGCGAAACCGGGATCGGCGGCCGGATAGGGGCGGTCGCAATCGACCTCAACCGGCTCCAGCACGCCCTGCGCGACCATCCCGCGCAGCACGCTCTCGCTGACTCCGGCCAGCGCGGCCAGCTCGCGGATCGTCGCCTGCTCCCCCTCCAGCGCGGCGATGGCCCGTTCGCGCTGCGCCGTCAGGCGCTCGGGCAGCCCGCCGCTCAGCCGGTATTCGGTGGTGGTGGACGGACCGCGCAGCGCCCCGCCGCTCGCCAGCACCATCCGCGCCACCGCGGCCAGCGGGGCGCAGTAATAGTCGGCGGTCCATTCCAGCAGCCGGCGCAGCCTGGCGCTCAGCGGCGGGACCGGCAGCACCGCCAGCAGCGGGCGCAGCCTCGCGTCGGGCACCGGCTCGCCCGGCAGGCGGTCCGCCTCCCACACGATGCCGACGATCTGGCGCGGCCCCAGCGGCGCTGCCACCACCTGCCCCGGCACCACCGCCATCCCCTCCGGCACCCGGTAATCGAGCGGGCCGAGCGCGGCGTTGAAGATCAGCAGTCGGACACGGTTCATGAACAGGCTACATATATGAAGGATCG
>JACIYY010000005.1 GCA_014359685.1 Porphyrobacter sp.
CGTTGCCGGGAATGTTGGCGAAGGCATCCATCGCGTTGCGCCGCACGCTGCCGCGCGCGGTGGCGAACATCACGTGCAGCGCACCCCAGCTGTCCTCGTCCTCCGGCAGCGGCAGAACGGCGGCGATGGTCTCGCCATCCTCCAGCGCGGGCAGCAGGTTGACGATCGGCCGGCCGCGCGTGGCGGGGCCGCCTTCGGGCAGGCGCCACACTTTCAGGCGATAGACCTTGCCGGCGGTGGAGAAGAACAGCACCGGGTTGTGGGTGCTGGTGACGAACATCGTCATCACCGCATCCTCGGCCTTGGTGGCCATGCCGGCGCGGCCCTTGCCGCCGCGCGCCTGGGCGCGGAAGGTGGAGAGCGGGGTGCGCTTGATATAGCCGTCCAGCGTCACGGTCACGACCATCTCGTCGCGCTCGATCAGGTCCTCGTCCTCCAGCCCGTCCCAGGCCGGGGCGATCTCCGACAGGCGCGGGGTGGCATAGTCGGCGCGGATCGCCACCAGCTCGTCGCGCATCACCCCATAGAGCCGGGCGCGGTCGCCGAGGATCGCGAGGAATTCGGCGATCCGCGCCGCCAGCTGCTCCAGTTCGCCGCCGATCTCGTCCCGGCCCAGCGCGGTCAGGCGGTGCAGGCGCAGGTCGAGGATCGCCTTGACCTGCGTTTCCGACAGGCGATAGCTGCCTGCGGGCGCGGCGGTGTCCTCCTCGATCGCCTCGACCAGCTGCAGATAGGGGGCGATCTCGCCGATCGGCCAGTCCTGCGCCAGCAGCCGGGCGCGCGCCTGCGCCGGGTTGGGGGAGCTGCGGATCATCGCCACCACCTGATCCAGATGGGCCACCGCGACCACCAGGCCGAGCAGGATATGCGCCCGGTCGCGGGCCTTGTTCAGCTCGAACTTGGTGCGCCGGGTGATGACCTCCTCGCGGAAGGTGATGAAGGCGTGGATGATGTCGCGCAGCGCCAGCGTCTCGGGCCGGCCGCCACGGATCGCCAGCATGTTGGCGGGAAAGCTGGCCTGCGCGGGGGTGTGCCGCCACAGCTGGTTGAGCACCACTTCGGGCGTCGCGTCGCGCTTCAGGTCGATGACCACGCGCACACCTTCGCGGTTGGATTCGTCGCGGATGTCGGACACGCCTTCGATCCGCTTGTCCTTGGCCGCCTCGGCGATCTTCTCGACCAGGCTGTTCTTGCCGACCTGGTAGGGGATCGAGGTCAGGACGATCGACCGGCGCTCGCCGCGCCCTTCCTCGATCGTGTGGCGGCAGCGTTGCAGGATCGACCCGCGCCCGGTCGTATAGGCCGACCGCGCGCCGGCATGGCCCAGGATCAGCGGGGCGGTGGGGAAATCGGGACCGGGGATGATCTCGAACAGCTCTTCGGAGGTAATGCCCGGATTGTCGATGAAGGCCAGGCAGCCGTCGATCACCTCGCCCAGATTGTGCGGCGGGATATTGGTCGCCATGCCCACCGCGATGCCCCCGGCGCCATTGACCAGCAGGTTGGGGAAGCGCGCGGGCAGGACGCTGGGCTCGCGCTCCGTCCCGTCATAATTGGGGGTGAAATCGACCGTGTCCTTGTCGATGTCGTCCAGCAGGGCGGCGGAGGCGACCTTGGTCAGCCGCGCCTCGGTATACCGTGAGGCGGCCGGCGGGTCGGGGTCCATCGAGCCGAAATTGCCCTGCCCGTCGATCAGCGGCACGCGCAGCGACCAGTCCTGCGTCATCCGCGCCAGCGCGTCGTAGATCGCGCTGTCGCCGTGCGGGTGGTACTTGCCCATCACGTCGCCGACGATGCGCGCGCATTTGCGATAGGGCCGGTTGTAGAGATAGCCGTTCTCGTAGGCGCTCCACAGGATGCGGCGGTGGACCGGCTTCAGCCCGTCGCGCAGGTCGGGCAGGGCGCGCGAGACGATCACGCTCATCGCGTAATCGAGATAGCTGGTCTTCATCTCATCGACGATGTCGATGCGTTCGTATTCGCCCATCGAGGGGGGCGGGGAATCCAGGATGTCGGTCGTGTCGCTCACCGGTTCGGTTGGCCCGTTGCTTGTGGTCGGAAGGAAAGGAAACGCCTAGGCGATCGGCGCCCGGCTGACCAGCGGAGCGGTCCCGGCGGCCGACGCGGCGGGGCGCTTATCCACACATGACCGGGCCGAGAGATGGAACCGGTCGCCCGGCGAACGCCCGCTATCGGTTAAATAGCGGTTCAGGCCGCGAATCCTAGGCACCGCCATCGACAAGGCCCGTTGCCTGCCGACAAGACGATGATTATCCGGCGCGTGGATCATCCGCCCACGATGACCGGCCCGACCCATTTCTCCAGGGAGAGACTTGCCCGATGCTTCACAGGCTTCCTTTCGCGCTGCGCCGTCCGCTTGGCCGCGCTGCCTCCTCGTTGGCTCTGGTGGCGGCACTCGCCAGCGGGGCGGCGGTGGCCACCGCGCTGCTGGAATCCCCGGCGGCCGCGCAGTCGCAGCCGCGCTATTCCCGCGGCTTCATCGCCGCCTACCAGCCCGTTGCGGAAATCGTGGCCGCCGAAGGGGGCGACTATGCCGCCGCGCGGGCGCAGCTGGAGGCCGTCCATGCGGCCATCGAAAACGACGATGATCGCAA
>JACIYY010000050.1 GCA_014359685.1 Porphyrobacter sp.
GGGCCGGAGATCATGGCCCGCGCCCCGCAGGTCGGCATCGTCGTCGGCCCGCAGGCCTATCACCGCCTGCCCGATCTGGTCGCGCAGGCGGCGGCGGGCACCCGCGCGACCGATACCGAGATGCCCGCCAACGCCAAGTTCGACGCCCTGCCCGCGCGCCGCCGCGCCGGGCCGAGCGCGTTCCTGACCGTGCAGGAAGGCTGCGACAAGTTCTGCACCTATTGCGTGGTCCCCTATACGCGCGGGGCCGAGATCAGCCGCCCCTTCGCCGCCTTGCTGGCGGAGGCCGAACGGCTGGTCGATGGCGGCGCGCGCGAGATCACGCTGCTGGGGCAGAACGTCAACGCCTGGAGCGGCGAGGATGCGAAGGGCCGCGCCATCGGCCTTGACGGGCTGATCCGCGCGCTCGCCGCGCTGCCGGCGCTGGCCCGGATCCGCTACACCACCAGCCATCCGGCCGACGTTACCGACGGGCTGATCGAAGCGCATGGCGAGGTCGCCAAGCTGATGCCCTACCTCCATCTGCCGGTGCAGAGCGGCTCGCCGCGCGTGCTGAAGGCGATGAACCGCAGCCACGATGTCGACCTCTATCTGCGCGTGCTCGACCGCTTCCGCGCCGCCCGGCCCGACATCGCGATCAGCGGCGATTTCATCGTCGGCTTTCCCGGCGAGAGCGAGGCCGAGTTCGAACAGACGCTGCGCCTGGTCGACAGCGTCGGCTACGCGCAGGCCTACAGCTTCAAATATTCGCCCCGCCCCGGCACCCCGGCCGCCGCCATGCCCGGGCAGATCGCGCGCGCGGTGATGGACGAGCGGTTGCAGCGCCTGCAGGCCGCGATCGACCGCCACCAGCTCGCCTTCAACCAGGCCAGCGTCGGCCGGCGCTGCGCGGTGCTGGTCGAACGCCGGGGCAAGCAACCGGGCCAGTGGCTCGGCAAGTCGCCGTGGCTGCAATCGGTGCTGCTGGAGGGCGAGGCCCGGATCGGCGATCTGGTCGAGGTCGAGCTCGCCGCCGCCGGGCCGCACTCGCTGCGGGCGCGGCTGGCGCAGCCCTCGCTCGCCCCCGCTGCCTGACCCGCGCCTTCCTGACCCGGCCCCTTACTGCGACAGGAACCCGCCATCGACCGGGTGATAGGATCCGTTGACGAAGCTCGCCGCATCGCTCAGCAGGAAATTGGTCAGCGCCGCCACCTCCTCTGCCGTGCCGAGCCGGCCGGCGGGATGCAGCGCCACCACCGCCGCGCGCGCCGCCTCGTCCATCGCCTGCTCGATCAGCGGGGTGGCGATGAACGCCGGGCCGACCGCATTCACCCGCACGCCGCGCGCCGCATATTCCAGCGCCGCGGTCCTGGTCATGCCCAGCAGCGCGTGCTTGGCCGCGACATAGCCGACCGAGCCGCGCCAGCCGACCGAACCGAGGATGGAGGACATATTGACGATCGCCCCGCCCCCGCTCTCCAGCATCGCCGGGATCTGGTAGCGCAGGCCGTAGAACACGCCGTGCAGGTTGATGTCGATCACCCGGTGCCAGTCGTCGAGCTGGGTCTCGGCGATGGGCGCGCTCGGGCCGGCGATGCCGGCATTGTTCACCGCCAGGTCCAGCCGGCCGAACGCCTGCACCGCGAAATCGACCATCGCCTCCACCTGCGCCGCG
>JACIYY010000051.1 GCA_014359685.1 Porphyrobacter sp.
CGCTCAACCAAAACTCACCAGCCATCCTCGCTCTCCTTTAGAGAGCTTGAATCACATCCACAGCAGCTTGGGAATCCACTTTATGGGTCCAGACCCTAGGGCGCGCTTGTCGTGGCGCCGGTCCGCTCGGCGGCCGGCGATGCTGCCGGGGCGGGCGCCGGGGCCAACGCGGGGCGCGCCTCTCCGTCGAAACGGACGTTGACGGTCACGTCGCCAAAGCCGGCGACCTCCAGCGGGATCGCCAGGTTCTGGCGGATCGCGTCCTTGGCCGCGCCGCGTGCCAGCCCCATCAGCACCGGGTTGGTGGCCTGCTCGAGCGCCTGCTGTTCGGCCAGCTGGGTGTTGTCGCGGGTCAGCTCGTCCTGCGCGTCGCGGGTGATCCACAGCCCTTCGCGCAGATATTGCGCGCGCGCCTCGTCCAGATTGGGGCGGCTCACCGCCAGCGGCGGCAGCTGCACGTCGAGGGTCTTGGTGGCCTCGTCCCAGGCCAGCCGGGTGCGGTCCATCCGCGACAGGTCGAGCGTGTAATCCACCCGCGCCGGGATCACCGCCACCTGCCGGCTGCGCAGCGCGCCGAACAGCCGGCTGTCCTCGCTCGCCACCACCGGAGAGAGCTGGGCGGAGAACACGGTCAGCCGGTTCTGCTTCTCGAACGCTACCAGGCTGGTCGCCAGCGGGTCGCCATGGTCCTGCGGGCCGAAGGCGCGCCAGCCGAGCCATGCCGCCAGCGCCAGCACGACAATGAACAGCAGCCACGGCACCGCCTGGATCCGCGCGAGGCTGCGCGGCGCGCGGGGGGCGGTGTCCGGCCGGTCGGAGTGGCCGCGGGTCAGCGTATTGTCGTCCATATGCCATCCGAACGGACGACCATGCCACGGCGTTCCAGGTCGATCAGATGCGCGCGCACCGATTGCCCGGCCGCCGGCCACAGCCGGGGGTCGATGCCCTGATACATCTCGGGCACCAGCGCGTCCGCCTCGCGCGCCTGTTGCTCCAGCAGCCGCAGGATCTGCCGCTCGCGCTGGCGGCGGTGGCCGATCATGCCGCGCACCAATCGGCGCGGGCGGTCCACCGCCGGGCCGTGCGCGGGATAATAGATCCGGTCCTCGCGCCGGTTGAGCAGCGCCAGGCTGGCCATGTAGTCGCCCATGTCGCCGTCGGGCGGGATCACCACCGTGGTCGACCAGCCCATCACATGATCGCCGGTGAACAGCGCGCCGCTCTCCTCCAGCGCAAAGCACAGGTGGTTGGAGGTATGGCCGGGCGTCGCGACCGCCGCCAGCGTCCAGCCCGGACCGGCGATCCGCTCGCCATCGGCAAGCACCCGGTCGGGGGCGTAATCCCGGTCGAACGGCGCATCGGCGCGCGGACCGGCACCCTCCAGCGCCAGCGGCGCGCAGCCGATCACCTGCGCGCCGGTCCGCGCGGCCAGCGGCGCGGCGGCCGGCGAGTGGTCCCGATGGGTATGGGTGCAGCAGATCGCCACCACCGGCGCCCCGCCGATCGCGGCCTCCAGCGCGGCCAGGTGGTCCGGCTCGGCCGGCCCCGGATCGATCACCGCCACGCCCTCGTCGCTGCCGACCAGATAGGTCTGCGTGCCGGTATAGGTGAAGGCCGAGGGGTTGGGCGCCAGCACCCTGCGGACCAGCGGCTCCAGCCGCTCGCCGGTGCCAGTGGGGTAGGGGGGATCGGGAACCGCCATCGCCCTGTTATGGTGCCTCGCGCGGGAATTGAAATGCGCGATCCGCGATCCGCAGCCGGTCAGGCGATGATGTCGGGCGTCAGATAATCCTCCAGGATCGCGATCTGGTCGCGCAGGCGCAGCTTGCGCCGCTTCAGCCGGGCGATCTGCATCTGGTCGCTGCTGCCGGTGGTGGTCAGCGCGTCGATCGCTGCATCGAGGTCGCGATGCTCGATCCGCAGGGCCGCCAATTGCCTGCGCATCTCCTCTTCGGTCACCCGCCCATCCTTGCCCGGCGCGAAGCTTTGCGCCCATCCTGCCGCCGCTGGCGGAGCCCGCTCCGCCGCAGCACCCGTTTGCCGCCCCGGCTGTATTGTGATTTCATGACAATTGCACGGCCCGCTCCCTGCGGCGAGTCGTGCTGGCGTCGCTCTATCCAGCAAAAGGAGAAATGCGTATGGAATCCTCGCATGTCGCAGCCCTTCAGGCCAAGCATGACGGGCTCGACCGCCAACTCCGGGCCGAACTCAGCCGGCCCTCTCCCGACACCGCCATGATCCAGTCGCTGAAGAAGCGAAAGCTGATGATCAAGCAGGAAATCGCGCACATCTAGACGCGCATCCCGCAGCACGGACCGGGGCTGGCGCGCGGCCCCGGAACCCGGCGGGCGGCGCTCTTTCTCGTTACGGCCGCTCCGCCCGATCCCCCGTGTCGCTCATTGCACCGCCCATCGCGCCTGACGCCGGCCCGGTTTGCAAATCCCGGCATTTGCGATACCCATCCCGGTCCATGACCGCCGCCGCCGCCGCCCGCACGATCCTGACCCGGCTGCATGAGGTGATGGCCTCGCGCCTCCACGCCCAGGGCAAGCTGAACCAGGTGGTGGAAATCATCGGCGACGAGTTCCATTCCGAAGTGTGCTCGATCTACCTGCTGCGCGACGGGATGCTCGAACTGTTCGCCACGCGCGGGCTCAACCAGGCGGCGGTGCATGTCACCCGGCTGGGGGTGGGGTCCGGCCTGACCGGCACCATCGCCCAGAATATCGAGACGCTGAACCTCGCCGAAGCCGCCAGCCACCCCGAATTCCAGTACATGCCCGAAACCGGGGAGGAGAAGTTCCACTCCTTCGCCGGCGTGCCGATCGTGCGCCGCGAACGCGCCATCGGCGTGCTGACCGTCCAGCATGTCGAACCGCGCCGCTACGAAGAGGTGGAGATCGAGGCGCTGCAGACCGTGGCGATGGTGCTGGCCGAGCTGATTCACAATGCCGGGCTGGTCGACGGGGAGGACGCGGACGGCCGCTCGGCCGCGCAATCGGGGCAGGACATCCTCACCGGCATGCAGCTGGTCAGGGGCCTCGCCAGTGGCCACGCGGTGTTCCACCAGCCGCGCATCACCATCGAACAGACTGTGGCCGAGGATATCGAGGCCGAGCGGCAGCGCGTCTATCTGGCCTTCGACAAGATGCGCGAGCAGATCGACCAGATGGCCAGCCATGCCGAGTTCGGGATCGGCGGAGAGCACGAGCAGGTGCTCGAAACCTACAAGATGTTCGCCTATGATGAAGGGTGGAGCCGCCGCATCAACGAGGCGATCGATTCCGGCCTGACGGCGGAGGCGGCGATCGAGCGGGTGCAGCAGCGCACCCGGATGCGGATGCGCGAGATCCGCGACCCGCTGCTGGCCGAACGGATGCACGATCTGGAGGATCTCGCCAACCGCCTGCTGCGGATCGTCTCCGGCCAGCTCGGCACGGCGGCCAGCATGGGCCTGCGCGGCGACAGCATCCTGATCGCCAGGAACCTGGGGCCGGCGGAGCTGCTGGAATACGATCGGCGCCGCCTGAAGGGCGTGGTGCTGGAGGAAGGCTCGGCCACCTCGCACGTGGTGATCGTCGCGCGCGCGATGGGCGTGCCGGTGGTCGGGCGGGTCCGCAACGCGCGCGGGCTGGTGCGCGACGGCGATCCGATCCTGCTCGATGGCGACAAGGCGCAGGTGATCGTCCGCCCCACCGCGCCGGTGATCGAAGCCTTCGACGAACGCCTCGCCCGCAGCCGCAAGCGGCGCGCGGCCTACGCCGCCTTGCGCGATGTGGAGCCGCGCAGCCGCGACGGGCACCGGGTGGAGGTGATGATCAATGCCGGCCTGCTCGACGACCTGCCGATGCTGGCGATGACCGGGGCGGACGGAATCGGCCTGTTCCGCACCGAGTTCCAGTTCCTGGTCTCCGACACGCTGCCCGCGCGCGACCGGCAGATGCGCCTCTACCGCGACGTGCTCGATTCGGCCGGGGATCGCCCGGTGATCTTCCGCACGCTCGACCTCGGCGGCGACAAGGCGCTGCCCTATCTGCGCGACAAGATGGGCGCGGGGCACGAGGAGAACCCGGCGATGGGCTGGCGCGCGCTGCGGCTGGCGCTGGCGCGCGAAGGGCTGCTGAAGGCGCAGGCGCGCGCGCTTCTCGATGCCGCCGCCGGCCGGGTGCTGCAGGTGATGTTCCCGCTGGTCTCCGAACCGTGGGAGTTCGACGCCGCCAGGGCGGTGTTCGAGGGTCAGGTGGCGTTCCTGCGCGCACGCCGGCACAAGCTGCCGAGCGAGATCCGCTATGGCGTGATGCTGGAGGTGCCGGCGCTCGCCGAGATGCTCGACATCCTGCTGCCGCGAATCGCGTTCCTTTCGATCGGCACCAACGACCTCACCCAGTTCCTGTTCGCCGCCGACCGGGCCGATCCGCGCCTCGCCGACCGCTACGACTGGCTCAGCCCGGCGATCCTGCGCTTCCTCAAGCGGATCACCACACCACCGCCCGCCACCGCGACGCCGCCC
>JACIYY010000052.1 GCA_014359685.1 Porphyrobacter sp.
TCGCATCGCAACCCGCTACGACAAACTCGCCGCAACATACCAAGCCGCCATCAGTCTCGCCGCCATCATCATATGGTGGTTATGAGTCCTGACCCTAATGGTCCGCTTGCTGATCCTGGCTCGGGCTGCGTTGCGCCGACCTTGCCTCGGCGGGCGGTTTGGCGTAACGGCGCTGCGGCCAAGCCGATTCCGGGAACGGATTCGGCGCGCCTGTCATTTGGCTGGCAGGCATTTGAACAACACGAAGTGATCCCCGCGCCGATCCCGCGGGCTCTCCCGATCGAAGCGAAAGAGGTGGCGTTTCCCTATGCAGATCATCGTCCGCGACAACAATGTCGAGCAGGCCCTGCGCGCGCTCAAGAAGAAGCTGCAGCGCGAAGGCGTCTATCGCGAGATGAAGCTGCGCCGCCATTACGAGAAGCCGAGCGAGAAGCGCGCCCGTGAAAAGGCCGCCGCCGTGCGCCGCGCCCGCAAGATGGAGCGCAAGCGGGCCGAGCGCGACGGCGTTCGCTGATCCCCCGCGCTGATCTTGCCGCGCCGGTCTGGCCGGTGAGCGGCTTGCAGGCGAACCGGCGATGAGCCACAGGGGCGCGGGGGTCAGACCCCGCGCCCGTCTGGTATCCAGGATCCCTTCCGATGACCGAGATCACCCGCGTTCCCCTTCAACCGATCGCCAAGGGCTCGCTGACCAGGCTGTGGGCCGGCATCGCGCTGGCGCTGCTGCTCGCCGCCGGCCTCGCCTGGGCCGCAGCGCCCCGGCTGGAGGGTCTGGCCGGTGGGGTGACGATGGAAACGCTGGAAGCAGGAGAGGGCGCCAGCCCCGGCGCGACCGACTTCGCGCTGGTCAATTATCGCGGCACGCTGCCCGATGGCACGGTGTTCGACGAGGGGCAGGGGGTGCCGATGGCCGTCGACCAGGTCGTCCCCGGCTTCTCGACAGCGTTGCAGGCGATGCAGCCGGGCGGTCGCTACCGCGTCCATATCCCGGCCGAACAGGCCTATGGCGCGCAGGGCGGCGGCCCGATCCCGCCCGACAGCGACCTGACCTTCGATGTCGACCTGATCGAATTCCGCACCCGCGAAGAGGTGCTGCAGATGCAGCGGCAGATGATGCAGCAGCAGATGATGCAACAGATGCAGGCGCCGGACGCCGCGCCCGGCCGATAGGCGCGCCAGCGGCGATCCGCCGCGCGCTTGATGCCGGCGGGAGGCGCTGCTAGCCCCCCGATTCTGCCCCTTCTCCTCCAGCCCGGAGTGCATCCCATGTCCGTTGACAGGGCCGTCGTGGCGAAGATCGCCTCGCTCGCCCGCATCCGCCTCGATGATGCGGCGCTCGATCGCATGGCGCCGGAACTCAACCAGATCCTCGCCTGGGTCGAACAGCTTGCCGAGGTCGATGTCAGCGGGGTCGAACCGATGAGCGCGGTGATCCCGCAGGCATTGCGGCTGCGCGACGACGTGATCGACGCCGACCCGCTGACCGGCGGCGGGGTGCGCGATCTGGTGCTGGCCAATGCCCCGGCGGCCGAACACGGCTTCTTCGGCGTGCCCAAGGTGATCGAATGATGCGCCAGGCACGTCGCTCGGGCCGCACGACAAGGCACCTGTTCGGGCGGACCACGCTGTGACCGCGCTCAACGAGCTTGGCGTCCGCGCCATCCGCGACGGGGTCGCCGCCGGCGATTTCACGGCGCGCGAGGTGGCGGACGCCTGCAACGCGGCGGTCGCCAGTGCCGCCGCGCTCAACGCCTTCATCCTCGCCACCCCTGACGATGCGCTCGCCGCAGCCGAGCGGGGCGATGCCGATCGCGCCGCCGGCCGCGCCCTCGGGCCGCTGGCCGGGGTGCCGATCGGGATGAAGGATCTGTTCGCCACCCGCGGCGTGCAGACCAGCGCCGCCAGCCACATCCTCGAAGGCTTCGTGCCGCCATATGAGAGCACGGTGTCACAAAAGCTGTGGGATGCGGGCGCGGGGATGCTCGGCAAGCTCAATCTCGACCAGTTCGCGATGGGCTCCTCCAACGAGACCAGCCACTTCGGCGCCGTCGCCTCGCCCTGGCGCAAGGCCGGCAGCAACGCCGCTCTGGCGCCGGGCGGATCGTCGGGCGGCAGCAGCGCCGCCATCGCGGCGCGGCTGTGCCCGGCGGCGACCGGCACCGACACCGGCGGATCGATCCGCCAGCCGGCCGCCTTCACCGGCATCTGCGGTATCAAGCCGACCTATGGCCGCTGCAGCCGCTGGGGCATCGTCGCCTTCGCTTCCTCGCTCGACCAGGCCGGGCCAATGGCCCGCAGCGTGGAGGATTGCGCGATCCTGCTGGAGGCGATGGCCGGCTTCGATCCCAAGGATTCGACCAGCCTCGACCTTCCGGTGCCGGGCTGGAGCGCAGCGCTGGACCCTGATCTCAGGGGCAAGCGCGTGGGCATCCCGCGCGAATACCGGATGGAGGGCACCGACGCTGCGATCCTCAAAAGCTGGGAGGATGGCATCGCCTGGCTCAAGGATGCCGGCGCCCGGATCGTCGATGTCAGCCTGCCGCACACCCGCTATGCGCTGCCCGCCTATTACATCATCGCCCCGGCGGAGGCGTCGAGCAACCTCGCCCGCTACGATGGCGTGCGCTACGGCCTGCGCGAGCTGCCGCAAGGGGCGGGCCTGCAGGAGATGTATGCCGCGACCCGCGCCGCCGGTTTCGGGGAGGAGGTCAAGCGCCGCGTGCTGATCGGCACCTATGTGCTCTCGGCCGGGTTCTACGATGCCTATTACACGCAGGCGATGAAGGTCCGCACGCTGGTGGCGCGCGACTTCGAGAAAGCCTGGGCGCACTGCGATGTGCTGCTCGCCCCGACCACGCCGACCGCCGCCTTCGCGCTGGGCGACAAGCTCGACGATCCGCTGGCGATGTACCTGAACGACGTGTTCTCGGTCCCCGCCTCGCTGGCCGGCCTCCCCGCAATGAGCGTGCCGGCGGGGCTGGACCCTGACGGCCTGCCGCTGGGGCTGCAGGTGATCGGCAGGCCGTTCGACGAGCAGAGCGTGCTGAACGCCGGGATGGCGATCGAGCAGCGCGCCGGGTTTGTCGCCAAGCCGGAGCGGTGGTGGTGAATACTTTTGAGTTTTTTCTCGAGCGATCTGAAGCCGCTTTAAACATCGTGTTAGGGGCTGCGCTGGGAGCCTATCTCGGCGTGGCTCTATCGCTTAACCCAGATGCTATTGCCCCGTGGAGGCTAGCCGTCTTTTTAGCATCGTTGTACTTCTATGTACGATCTTTGCTCATGCTCCAGCATTACGCCAGAATTCGATATTGGAGGCCCTTCGCGTTCTTTGCTGCAACGGCCGGTGGACTCCTCTTCTTGAGCTTTCGTTCGTCCTGGTCGTTGCCATTAAATAGCTTTGTCTTCCTTTCGATCGGAACGCTTTGGCTTATAGCTGCGATCCTTGAGCCGGCTCAAAATCTGCTCATGGAGAGGCTAGTGCCGAGGAAGAAATCTGATGACTAAATTCCGCATCCACGGCACCACCGGCGACTGGGAGGTCGTCATCGGCCTTGAAGTCCACGCCCAGGTCACGTCCAAGGCCAAGCTGTTCTCCGGCGCCGCCACCGCCTTCGGGGCGGAGCCGAACACCCAGGTCAGCCTCGTCGATGCGGCGATGCCGGGGATGCTGCCGGTGCCCAACCGCGAATGCATCCGCCAGGCGGTGCGCACCGGCATGGCCCTCGACGCGCAGATCAACCGCTGGAGCCGGTTCGATCGCAAGAACTACTTCTACGCCGACCTGCCGCAGGGCTACCAGATCAGCCAGCTCTACCACCCGTTGGTGGGCGAGGGATCGCTGATCATCGACGCCGACGAGAAGGCCGGGATCGCGGCCGACAAGGTCATCGGGATCGAGCGTATCCATGTCGAGCAGGATGCCGGCAAGCTGATGCACGACCAGCACCCGACGATGTCCTATGTCGACCTCAACCGCAGCGGCGTGGCGCTGATGGAGATCGTCAGCCGCCCCGACATGGCCTCGCCCGCAGAGGCCGGCGCCTATCTTCGCAAGCTGCGCGCGATCCTGCGCTATGTCGGCAGCTGCGACGGCAATATGGAGGAAGGCTCGATGCGCGCCGACGTCAACGTCTCAGTCCGCAAGCCCGGCGATCCGCTGGGCACCCGGACGGAGACCAAGAACGTCAATTCGGTCCGCTTCGTCATGGCCGCCATCGAATACGAGGCGCGCCGCCAGGTCGAGCTGATCGAGGGGGGCGGCGCGGTGGTGCAGGAAACCCGCCTGTTCGATCCTGGCACCGGCACCACCCGCTCGATGCGGTCGAAGGAGGACGCGCACGATTACCGCTACTTCCCCGATCCCGACCTGCTGCCGCTGGAGCTGGACGAGGCGTTCCTGACCGACTGCCGCGCTTCGCTGCCCGAACTGCTTGACGCCAAGCGCCGCCGGTACGAGCAGGAGCTGGGCCTCAGCGCCTACAATGCCGCCATCCTCACCGCCGAGGTCGAGACCGCCCGCTGGTTCGAGGCGCTGCTGCTGGCCAGCGCCGCCGGGCAGGACAAGCCGCCGGCCGAGGTCGCCAAGCAGGCGGCGAACTGGCTGATCTCCGACCTGTTCGGCGCGCTCAACAAGGTCGGCCATGCGCTGGAGGACAGCCCCGTCTCGCCCGAGCGCGGGGCCGAATTGCTGGCGCTGGTGGGCACGGGCACGATCAGCGGCTCGATCGCCAAGCAGGTGCTGGAGACGATGATCGAGACCGGTGACGCGCCCGCCGCCATCGTCG
>JACIYY010000053.1 GCA_014359685.1 Porphyrobacter sp.
ATGTGCTGGCCATGGTCGAGGCGAGCCGCCGCGGCGGGTGAGCGGCGGGCGCGGCGCGCGCGCGCGCCGCGATCACGCCAGCGAGATGTCGGGCGCGTCTTCCTGCTTCATGCCGACGACGTGGTAGCCGGCATCGACATGGTGGACCTCTCCGGTCACGCCGGAGGACAGGTCGGACAGCAGATACAGCCCCGCCCCGCCGACATCCTCGATGGTGACGTTGCGGCGCAGCGGGGCGTTCAGCTCGTTCCAGCGCAGGATATAACGGAAATCGCCGATCCCGCTGGCCGCCAGCGTCTTGATTGGGCCGGCGCTGATCGCGTTGACGCGGATGCCGTCGGGGCCGAGATCGTTGGCGAGGTAGCGCATGCTGGCCTCCAGCGCCGCCTTGGCCACGCCCATCACGTTGTAATGCGGCACGACCTTTTCCGCGCCATAATAGGTTAGCGTCAGGATCGAGCCGCCGCCCGATCCGTCCTCCGCCTTGGGCGGCATCATCGCCGCCGCGCGCTGCGCCACCGCCACCAGCGAAAAGGCGGAGATGTTCATCGTGGTCAGGAAATTGTCGAGACTGGTATCGACGAAGCGGCCGCGCAGCTCGTTCTTGTCGGAATAGCCGATCGCGTGGAGCACGAAATCGAGCGTCTCCCACCGTTCCTGCAAGCTTGCAAAGCCGGCATCGAGCGCAGCCATGTCCGACACGTCGCATTCGAACACGAAGTCGGAGCCAAGCTGCGCCGCCAGCGGGCGCACGCGCTTGCCGAGCGCCTCCCCCTGATAGGAGAAGGCAAGCTGCGCGCCGTGTTCGGCCAGCCGCTTGGCGATCCCCCAGGCCAGCGACTTTTCGTTGGCCAGACCCATGATGAGGCCGCGCTTGCCCTGCATCAGCGCTGTCATCGCGTAAGCGTCTCCGTTTCCTGTTCGGGCGCCGCTGGTGCGCCCTGCGCGCCGATCCGGTGCTGTTCCTCCTCTGGCGTTTCGGCCAGCGCCGCGTTCAGCTCCGCGCCCAGCACCATCCCTAGGCCGATGAGCCAGAAAAAGAAAAGCGCGATCATGATCCCGGTCAGCGAGCCGTAGGTCGCATCCATGCGGAACACGGTGCGCAGCAGCGGCGGCAGCGCCGCGGTGACCGCCACCCACCAGACGGTCACCAGCAGCGCGCCGGGCCATTTGGGATAGCGGTGGTGGCGATAGGCGGCCGGGGTGAGGGTATAGAACAGCAGGTAGAGCGAGCCGAACAGCCCTGCCGCCGGAATGATCCGCGACCAGGCGAGGCGGCCGAGCAGCTCGTTGAGCTGGGGGAGATAGGCCGCGATCACCTCCTGCGCCGCGCCGATCAGCACCTGCGCGATCAGGCTCAGCAACAGCAGCACCACTGAGGCGACGATGATGCCCGTGGACGCCAGCCGATACCTCCAGAACGCCCTGGTCGCTTGCGTGCCATAGGCGCGGCGCAGCACGTCGCGGATGGTTTCGACCAGGCTGCCCACGGTCCACAGGCCGAACAGGCCGCCGATCCACAGGAAGACGCCGCTGCGCTGGCTGACCACGCTGCGGGCGACCGGGCCGATCACCTCGCGCACCACAGGCGGGAAGGCCGACAGCACCGCATTGATCGAGGCAGCGCGGTCCGCCTCCTCCCCGAACAGGCTGAAGATGGCCGCGCCGGTGATGAAGAAGGGGAAGATCGCCAGCACCGCCATATAGGCAAGGTTGCCGGCATGGATGAAGCCATCGTTATAGGTGCCGATGAGGGCCCGTCGGGCCACCTCGAAGGCCCGGGTGCCGGGGCCGAACTGGCGGGTGACCTGCGCGTGCAGACCGGACCGCTGGCGCAGCGCGGCCCTGCGCCGCCCCTCTGGCGAGAGGTCGGGCACCGGCGGGCCGGGCTGCGCGTGGTCGGACAGGCCGGGCGGCACCATCGCGGCAAGCGGCTGCGTCAGGCGCGGACCGGGCGGCGGGAGCGCGCGGCGCGCCTCACACGCCCAGCCGGGCGCGCACCGGGGACGGGTCACTCCACCCTTCGAGCCGGCGCGCCAGCTCGGTGGTGTCGTCGGGCAGCTGAATCTGCAGCGTCACCAGCTGGTCGCCGCGTGTGCCGTCCTTGCGGGTGAAGCCGCGCCCCTTCAGCCGCAGCACCTTGCCCGATCCGCTGCCCGGCGCAATGGTCAGCATCACCGGCCCGTCCACGGTCGGCACCTTGACCTTGGCACCGCGCACCGCCTCGTCCACCGTCACCGGCAGGTCGAGCCGCACGTCGTTGCCGTCGCGGGTGAAGAAGGGGTGCGGTTCGATCCCGATCGTCACCAGCGCATCGCCCGCGCCGCCCGGCCCCGGCCGGCCCTTGCCGCGCAGCCGCATCGACTGGCCGTCCTGCAGCCCCGGCGGCAGCTTGAGATCAACGGTCGAGCCATCGCCCAGCGTGATCCGCTGCGGCGTCAGCAGCGCGGCGTCGGTGAAGGGGACGCGCAGGTGATAGGACACGTCGCCGCCCTTGGGCGGCGCGTGGCGGCGGCCCCCGCCCATTCCCGACCCCGTGCTGCTGCCGAATCCGCCCGCCCGGCCCGGCTGTTCGCCGAACAGCCCTTCGAAGATGTTGCCGAGATCGACCTCCTCAGCCCCGCCGAAGCCTTCGAAATCGCGCGCCGAGAAGCCGCGCCCGCCCGCCCCGCCGCGGCCGGCACCAAAGCCCCCGCCCCCGCCGCCGAATCCGCCGCCGAAATTCATCGTCGGGTTGCCGTCGGCGTCGATCTCCCCCCGGTCGAAGCGGGCGCGCTTGTCCTTGTCCGACAGCAGGTCGTAGGCCCGCGTCACTTCGGAGAAGCGCTCCGCCGCCTTGGGATTGTCGCTGTTGCGGTCGGGGTGAAGCTGCTTGGCGAGCTTGCGATAGGCCGACTTGATGTCTTGCTCGCTTGCACCGCGCGGCACGCCAAGGGTCGCATAGGGATCAGCCATGCTGTGTCAGCTAGGCAAGGCAACGGGCAAGAGCAAACGGCCTTTCCCCGGCGTCGACCAGCGGTTAGGGCGGCCCGGCCATGACCATCCCCGACAACGCCCCCTCTGCTGCCCCGCATAGTGAGGCGATCCCCGCCGACGCCGACCCCTTCGCGCTGTTCGACGCCTGGTTTGCCGAGGCGCGGGCCAGCGAGCCCAACGACCCCAACGCGATGGCGCTGGCGACAGCCACGCCGCAGGGCGCGCCGTCGCTGCGGATGGTGCTGCTGAAGGGCCACGGCCCCGATCTGGGGCCGGGCGGCGGGTTCGTGTTCTACACCAACACCCACAGCCGCAAGGGGGGCGAGATCGCCGCCAATCCGCAAGCCGCGCTGCTGTTCCACTGGAAGTCGCTGCGCCGGCAGGTGCGGATCGAAGGGCCGCTGGTCGAGATCGATGCGGCAACCGCAGACGCCTATTTCGCCTCCCGCGGGCGCGAATCGCAGCTCGGCTCGGCGGCGTCGGACCAGTCCCGCCCGCTCGACCGGCGCGAGACCTATCTGGCGCGGGTGGAGGCGCTGCGGCGGCAGTATGACGGCACGGCGGTGCCCCGGCCGCCGCACTGGACCGGCTTTTGCCTGGTGCCGGGGCGCATCGAGTTCTGGCTCGACCGGCCCGGCCGCCTGCACGAGCGGCGTCTGTTCACCCGCTCCCCCGGCGGTGGCTGGGCGAGCACCCTGCTCTATCCCTGACAGGAGCGCCCTTCGTGCCGACGATCCCCTATTGGCATGTCGACGCCTTCGCCGCCCGGCCCTTCGCCGGCAACCAGGCGGCGGTGATGGTGCTGGATGACTGGCTGCCCGATGCCACCCTGCAGGCGATCGGCGAGGAGAACAATTTCGCCGAGACCGCCTTTGTGGTCCGCGACGCGACCGGCGTGGCCGATTGGGAGCTGCGCTGGTTCACCCCCACCCATGAGGTCGCGCTGTGCGGCCATGCCACGCTGGCCAGCGGCCATGTCCTGCTGACCCGCGACGGCGGCGAACGGGTGCGATTCCGCACCCGCCGCTCCGGTGTGCTGGAGGTGCGCGGGGCGCCGGCCGGCTACGAACTGGCGCTGCCGCCCAACCCGGTCGCCCCCTCGTCCGAGCCGGCGGTGCTGGCGGCTTTAGGGGTGGCGGAGGCGGCGTGCTTCCGCTCGCTTTCGGGCAACAGGGACACACTGATCGTGCTGCTGGCGGACGAGGCGGCGGTGCGCGCGCTCGATCCCGACCTGCGTGCGCTGGGTGCGATCGAGGTGATGGCGATCTGCACCGCGCCCGGCGCGCGGACCGATGTGGTCAGCCGGGTGTTCGCGCCGGCCTGGGGGGTGGACGAGGATTCCGTCACCGGCTCGGCCCATGCGGCGCTGACGCCGTTCTGGGCCGATCGGCTGGGCCGGCCCACCTTCACCGCGCATCAGGCCTCCCGCCGTGGCGGCGATCTCACCTGCCGGCTGGCCGATGCCGATGGCGGTGAGGGCGATGCGGCGCGCGTCTGGCTGGGCGGCGCATGCGTGACCGTGGTGGAGGGACGCTTCCGGCTGCCCGACTAGCCGCTCGGGAGCGCGGGTGCGGTGCTCTCGATCCAGCCGCCGCCGAGCACCCGCTCCCCCGCATAGAGCACCGCCGCCTGCCCCGGCGCAACGCCGTATTCGGGCGTGGCGAAGCGCAACGTCACGGCGGCGCCGTTCCCCAGCGGACCCTCCAGCGTGACCGGCACCGGCCGGGCCATCGAGCGGACCTTTGCTGTCAGCGGTGCGTCGGGCAGCGGGCCGATCCGGTTGGTCTCGACGATCCGGGCGCTCGCGACCGCCAGCAGGCGCCGTGGCCCGACGCGCACCTCGGCCGCCTCGGCGTCGATGCCGATCACGTAGAGCGGTTCGGGCTGGCCGCCGATCTCCAGCCCGCGCCGCTGGCCGACCGTGTAGTGGATCACGCCCTGATGACGGCCCAGCACCGCGCCGCTGGTGGCATCGACGATCGCGCCGGGCCGCACACCCGCGGGGCGCATGCGGCGCACCACCGCCGCGTAATCGCCGTCGGGCACGAAGCAGATGTCCTGGCTGTCGGGCTTGCCGGCCACGCTCAGGCCATGCGCCTGGGCGATCCGCCGCACCTCCGCCTTGGGCAGCCCGCCGAGCGGGAAACGCAGAAAAGCGAGCTGATCGGCCGTGGTGGCATAGAGGAAATAGGACTGGTCGCGGGCCGGGTCGATGGCGCGCAGAAGCTGCGCCGCGCCGCCGGCCCTGCATCCCTGCGCCGGCAGCCGGCGCACATAATGGCCGGTGGCGAGGCAATCGGCACCAAGCTCCTGCGCCATTTGCAGCAGGTCGGTGAATTTAGGGCCGGTATTGCAGCGGATGCACGGGATCGGCGTGCGCCCGGCGAGATAATCGTCGGCGAAGCGAGCGACCACCTCTTCGCGGAAGGCGCTTTCGTGGTCGAACACGTAATGGGCGATGCCCAGCCGGTCGGCGACGGCCCGGGCGTCGCGGATGTCGTCGCCCGCGCAGCAGGCGCCCTTGCGCGCGGTGGCGACGCCATGGTCGTAGAGCTGCAGCGTGATGCCGACCACCTCCGCCCCGCTGGCCGCGGCGAGCGCGGCGACGACCGAGGAATCGACCCCACCCGACATCGCCACCACGATCCGGCAGTCGCGCGCCGGGCGCGGCAGGTCGAATAGCCGCGCAGCCTCTTGCGGCGCGGCGGCGGCGGCGGCCGGTGGCAGGGTCGCTGGCTCGAACATGCACGGCCCTTACACCGCTCCGCCGCCCGCGCCAAACCGATCACGGGCGGACCCGCCGACCGAGCCGCCCTCGGCCGGTTTTACGCGATCTTGAGGCTTGGGCCGTAGGGCGCCTCGATGAACGCAGCCATCCCAGGATTTCTGAGCGCGGGGTGGGGTCATGGATTGCTTCGCTGCGCTCGCAATGACGGAGGAAGGGGGCGCCCGGTTCTCGCGCCCCGCTCGTGCCGTCGGCTAACGGGCTGTTAACCTTGAGGATTCAGGCGCTGGCAAGCGCGGCCGGGGCATGGACCGGCGACACCGCCCGATGGGCGCCGGATGACGCCAGAGGACACCATGAGTAACCAGCAAGACCGCCCCGCCACGCAGGTGATCGGCCCGCTGGGGGAAACGCTGACCCGCGAGGATCTGCCGCCCCCCGACACCCGCCGCTGGGTCGTGCGCCGCAAGGCGCAGGTGGTGGCGGCGGTCAATGGCGGGCTGCTCACGATCGAGGAAGTGCTGGCCCGTTACGGCCTGACGCTGGAAGAGTTCGCAAGCTGGCAGCGCGCGCTCGATCGCTCGGGTATGCAGGGCCTGCGCGTGACCCGGCTGCAGCACTATCGTGAGCTCTACCAGCGGCAGTTGAAGTATTGATGCGACCAGGCGCCCCGGTCGCGCGGGGAACGCTTCCACCATCCTCCCGTTTCCCTGCCGTGCGCACAGAGTGGTGCGTCGGTTGGGAGAACATATCATGGGCTGGATTATCGCTATCATCGTAGGCGGCGTTGCCGGCTGGCTTGCCAGCATGGTCATGAACCGCGACGCTTCCATGGGCATCTTCTGGAACATTGTCGTCGGCATCATCGGTGCCCTCGTCGGCAACGTGCTCGCAGGCGCGCTGTTCGGGGTGGAGGGGACGATCCAGACCTTCAACCTGACAGGGTTCATCATCGCCATCATCGGTGCGATCGTGCTGCTCGCGATCGTCAACCTGGTGCAGCGCGGCCGGGTCCGCTGAACGGCCCGCCGGGTCGGCGGCTGTTTGATCTTTTCGGCAAGGAGGCGGGCGGGTCGCGCGGCGATCCGCCCGTTTTCGTGCGTCCGAGCTTTCCTTCGCGCACGGATCGGGCGCATCGCAGGCGTTTCGTCCAAGTCGCCGGTCGAAGCCGGAGCGGACTTGGCCGACGGCCGCGTTGCGGCGGCGGGACGAGACGTCTATGCGCTGGTCTGTGTCACCGACCGCCGCACAGCGGCCCGTCCGGCTGCGCTGCTGCGGCGCGGGTGACTGCAAGGGCTGAAGCGCGGGTATGAATGTCGAGACCAAGGTAGCCGATTTCTCCAGCGCCCCCCATGCCGGGGTGCACGCGGCGCTGCCCGGCGAGGCGATCGGGGACGAGCGGCAGGATCGCCGCCGCCGTCTGGTGATCGCCGCGGTCATCGCCGCACTGCTGATCGCCATCGCGGCGTGGATGATGAGCGGCGGCGAGGACGTGCCGGCGGCCGATGCCAGCGAGACGACGCCGGCAGTTACCGTGGTCTCGCCCGGCCGGGCCAGTGTGGAAGGGATCATCAACGCCACCGGAACGGTCGCGGCGCGGCGGGCGATGCCGGTCGGCGTGGTCGGCGAAGGCGGCCGGGTCGTGGCGATCCGCGTCGAGGCCGGCGATTGGGTGCGCGCCGGTCAGGTCATGGCGGTGATCGACCGCTCGGTCCAGACCCAGCAGACCCGGGCGCAGGCAGCTCAGATCGAGGTGGCACGCGCCGATGCCGAGCTGGCCCAGGCCAATCTCGACCGCGCCTTGCAGCTGGTCGAACGCGGCTTCATCAGCCAGGCCGATATCGACCGGCTGACCGCGACCCGCGACGCGGCCCGCGCCCGGGTCGGCGTGGCGCGGGCGCAATTGCGCGAGCTGGAGGCCCGCAACGCGCGCCTCAACATCGTTGCCCCGGCCGCCGGGCTGGTGCTGGAACGCAATGTCGAGCTGGGGCAGGTGGTCGGCGCCGGATCACCGCCGCTGTTCACCATCGCCCGCGGTGGCGAGATGGAGGTGCTGACCCAGCTGGGCGAAAGCGATCTGGCGGCGGTGCCGACCGGCGCCAGCGGGATCGTCACGCCGGCCGGGACCGCCAGCGAGTTCGTCTGCCGGGTGTGGCAGAAGGCGCCCACCATCAATCAGCAGACCCGCCAGGGCACCGCCCGCTGCGCGCTGCCCTACCGGCCGGAGCTGCGGCCGGGCGGCTTCGCCACGGTGCGGCTCAGCAGCGGCACGCTGGTCGCGCCGATCCTGCCCGAAAGCGCGATCCTCTCCGATGAGGAGGGCAGCTATGTCTATGTCGTGGGGTCGGACAACCGGGTGGTCCGCCGCCCGGTGGAGCTGGGGATCGTCACCGAGCGGGGGATCGCCATCATCTCCGGCCTGTCGGGACAGGAACGGGTGGTGCTGCGCGCGGGCGGGTTCCTGAGCCCCGGCGACCCGGTGCGGCCCAGGGCACAGAGGAACGCGGCCTAGCCGCCCGCGCATCCCATGGACTTCAGCAAGATATCCGCCTGGTCGATCCGCAACCCGATCGTCTCGATCATCCTGTTCGCCGGGCTGGTCATCGCCGGGGTGCTGAGCTTCCTGCGGATGGACGTCCAGCAGGATCCCGACATCGAGTTCCCGGTGGTGATCGTGCGGATCAGCCAGCCGGGCGCCGCCCCGGCGGAGATCGAGAACCAGATCACCCAGCGGGTCGAGGCGGCGGTGCAGACGCTGGAGGGGGTGGAGAACATCAGCTCGACCGCCTCCGAAGGCAGCAGCATGACGGTGATCGAGTTCGCCCTCGGCACCGACATCGCCGAAGCCGTCAACGAGGTGAAGGCGGCGGTCGACCAGATCCGCGGCGAGCTGCCCGAGGGAATCCTGGAACCCAATATCTTCAGGCAGCTGACCAGCTCGCAGCCGATCGTGTTCTTCGGCGCCAGCGCCGACGACATGACGCTCGAGCAGCTGTCATGGTTCATCGACGACACGGTGACCAAGCGGCTGCTGACGGTCGAGGGGTTGGCGGAAGTCGATCGCAATGGCGGCGTCGACCGGGAGATCCTGGTGATCCTTGATCCGGCGCGGATGCAGGCGCTGGGCGTCACCGCCGCGCAGGTCAACACCGTGCTGCGCCAGCTCAACGTCAACGCCGCCGGCGGGCAGGCGGAGATCGCCGGCTCGCGCCAGTCGGTGCGCGTGCTGGGCAATGCCGACACCGCCTACGAGCTGTCGCAGACGCAGATCGCGCTCGGCAATGGCCGCATGGTCAAGCTCGACCAGATCGCGCGGGTCAGCGACGCCTATGGCGAGCTGCGGTCGCTGGCCAAGATCAACGGCCGTCAGGTGGTCACCTTCGGCATCACCAGAGCGCGCGGGGAATCCGACGTGGCGGTGTACGATGCTGCGGTCGAGGTGCTGGCGCAGCTGGAGGCAGAGAACCCCGGGGTCCGGTTCGAACGCCTGTTCACCGAGGTCGATTACACCAAGGCGCAGTACGAAAACTCGATGGCGGCGATGGTCGAAGGCGCCCTGCTGGCGGTGGTGGTG
>JACIYY010000054.1 GCA_014359685.1 Porphyrobacter sp.
GCCGCCGCGTCCGACCGGCTGATGTATCCGGTGGAGGCCAACGAGGTGTTCGTGCGGCTGGACGATGCAGCGCGCGCGGCGCTGCGCGCCCGGGGCTTCAGCTTCTATGATTGGGGGCCGGACGGCGCCCGCTTCGTCACCGCCTGGGACACGCGCGAGGAGGACGCCGACGCGCTCGCCCGTGCGATTGCCGCGCTGTGAGCGCGCGCATCGGACCTCGCCGCCACGCGCTGCTGCAACCGCGGGTCGCGGTTCCGTTCGTGCTGGTGGCACTGATCTGGGGCGCCACGTGGCTGGTCATCAAGGATCAGCTCGCCGCCGCGCCGCCCAGCTGGTCGGTGACCTACCGCATGGCCATCGCCACGACCGGCATGTTCCTGCTCGCCGCCCGGGCGCGGCGCGGCTTCACCATGACCGCATCGGGCCATCTGCTGGCGGTGTTCATCGGGCTGTTCCAGTTCTTCCTCAACTTCAATCTGGTCTACCGGGCGGAGCTGCACCTCACATCCGGCCTGGTGGCGGTGCTGTTCGGGCTGCTGATGGTTCCCAACGCGATCCTCGGGTTGCTCTTCCTGGGGGAGGCGATCACCCGCCGCTTCCTCCTCGGCACGCTGCTCGGCGTCGGCGGGATCGCGCTGCTGCTGGTGCATGAGGCGAACGAGGCGCCGCCCGCCGGGCAGGTCGGGCTGGGGGTGCTGTTCGTGCTGATGGCGCTGCTCTCGACCTCGGCCGCCAACGTGCTGCAGGCGACCGAGACCGCACGGCGCCGGCCGCTGCTGCTGCTGCTGGCGTGGTCGATGCTGTGGGGGACGCTGGCGGACGCCGCCTTCGCGTGGTCGATGTCAGGCCCGCCGGTGTTCCCGGACAGCGCCCGCTACTGGGGTGGGATCGTCTATCTCGCGCTGGCCGGGTCGGTGGTCGCCTTCCCGCTCTATTTCAGCCTGATCCGCGAGCTGGGGCCGGGCCGCGCGGCCTATAACGGTGCGGTGGTGCCGGTGGTGGCGATGGCGCTGTCGACAATGTTCGAGGATTACCGCTGGTCGGCGCTGGCGGCGAGCGGCGGGGTGCTGGCGCTGCTCGGCATGGTCATTGCCCTGCGCGGGCGCGAGGCGCCGATGCGGCAGGGCCGGCTGTAGCCAGTTCTGCCGCAAGGCAGGCGGCGAGCCCGGCCCGGTAATCGCGGTGGCGCGGCACCCAGCCGAGCACGCGCCGCGCCTTGCCACTGGCGACCCGCCGGTTCTCCGCATAGAAGTCGCACGCCATCGGCGACAGGCCGGCATCCTCCAGCCGGACCAGCGGCGGCGGTTCCCGCCCCAGCAGGCGGCAGGCCTCCTCGATCACAAAGTTCTGGCTCGCCGGCAGGTCGTCGGCGAGGTTGTAGGCGCCCGGCGGTGCGGCGCTGTCCCATGCGGCGGCCACGCCGGCGGCGAGATCCTCGACATGGATGCGGCTGAACACCTGCCCCGGCGCGTCGACGCGGTGGGCGCGCCCGGCGCGCACCCGGTCGAGCGCGCTGCGCCCCGGACCGTAGATGCCGGGCAGACGGAAGACCCGCGCCCCGCGCGCCAGCCACGCCGCATCCGCCTGCGCCCGCGCAATCCGGCGGCCCGCGCCCGGCCTCTGCACGAGGGTGGGTGCGCTCTCGTCCACCCACGCGCCGCCGGCATCGCCATAGATTCCGGTGGAGGACAGGTAGCCGAGCCAGTGCTGGCCCAGCGCGTCGCCATAGCGCTCCAGCACCGGGTCGGCGCGATCGGCCGGAGGGACGCTGGACAGGACATGGCTGGCCGCCGCCATCGCCGCGCGCACCGCCACCTCGTTATCGAAGGCCAGCTCGCCTGCGCGGCCGGTGGCGGTGACTCGCCAGCCCCGCCGCCGCGCCGCCGCCCGGATCGCCTGCGCCGAATAGCCCAGCCCGATGATGAACAGATGCGCCATCTGTGCGTTCTAGCCACTCGACGCCGCAGAGAAAGCACGCAAAGGACCCCCATGGATATCGCCCGCAACCCCGCCACGGCCGATGGCGACCCCGAAATGGCCGATGCTGCGGTGGAGCCGAGGGCACCGGCGCTGGTCCGGCGCGAGGATTACCGTCCGTTCGCGTGGCTGGTGCCGCAGACCCGCCTCGACTTCGCCCTCGGACTGGAGCGCACCACCGTGCGCGCCGCGCTGAGCGTCGAGCGCAACCCGGCGGCCGAGCCGAGCCCTGTCCTGCGCCTCAACGGCGACGGGCTGACCCCGCAATCGGTGATGATCGATGGGGAGGCGATCAACAGCTGGGTGATGGAAGGCGACGACCTGCTGGTCACCCTGCCCGGCGAGCGCCATCTGGTGGAGGTGGAAACGGCGGTCGCTCCTTCCGCCAACAGCCAGCTGATGGGCCTGTATGCCTCCAACGCGATGCTGTGCACGCAATGCGAGGCGGAGGGTTTTCGCCGCATCACCTTCTTCCCCGACCGCCCGGACGTGCTGTCCACCTATCGGGTGCGGATGACCGCGCCGAGGGACTCCTTTCCGGTCCTGCTGTCGAACGGCAATCTCGTGAGCAGCGGGGAGGGGGAGGGCGGCACCCACTGGGCCGAATGGCACGATCCGTGGCCCAAGCCATCCTATCTGTTCGCGCTGGTGGCAGGCGATCTGGTCGCCAATCGCGACCGCTTCACCACACGCAGCGGCCGTGCGGTGGATCTCGCCATCTGGGTGCGCGCCGGCGACCTGGAGCGCACCGCCCATGCGATGGACTCGCTCAAGCGGGCGATGGCCTGGGACGAGGAGGTGTTCGGCCGCGAATACGATCTCGCCACCTTCAACATCGTCGCGGTCAGCGACTTCAACATGGGGGCGATGGAGAACAAGGGGCTGAACATCTTCAACACCCGCTACGTGCTGGCCGACCCGGAGACCGCCACCGATGGCGACTACGACGCCATCGAAGGAGTCATCGCGCACGAGTACTTCCACAACTGGTCGGGCAACCGGGTGACTTGCCGCGACTGGTTCCAGCTCTCGCTCAAGGAGGGCTTCACCGTGCTGCGCGACCAGCTGTTCAGCGAGGATATGGGCAGCGCCGCGGTCAAGCGGATCGAGGATGTGCGGGTCTTGCGCGCGGTGCAGTTTCCGGAGGACAGCGGTCCGCTGGCCCATCCGATCCGGCCCGATTCCTACCGCGAGATCAGCAACTTCTACACCCCCACCGTCTACAACAAGGGTGCCGAGGTGATCCGCATGATCCGCACCATGGCCGGGCCGGAGCGATTCCGGCGGGGTTGCGACCTGTATTTCGAGCGCCATGACGGCGAGGCGGCGACCTGCGAGGATTTCGTCCGCGCGATGGAGGACGGCGCCGGGCTCGACCTGTCGCGGTTCCGGCTGTGGTATGAACAGGCCGGCACGCCGCGCGTGGCGGTCCGGCTCGATCATGCCGGCGACACCGCCACCGTCCACCTGGCGCAGACCGTGCCGCCGACCCCCGGCCAGCCAACCAAGCAGCCGATGCCGATTCCGCTGCGGATCGCGCTGTTCGACCGCGCGACCGGCCGCCATGGTGGCGAGACGCTGATGGTGCTGGACACGGCAGAGGCCGCGTGGTCCTTCCCCGGCCATCCCGAACCGCCGGTCCTGTCGCTCAATCGCGGCTTTTCCGCGCCAGTGGCGATCGAGCGCGCGGTGACGGCGGAGGAACTGGTATTCCTGGCCGCGCGCGACGATGATCCCTTCGCCCGTTACGAGGCGATGCAGGATCTCGTCGTCCACCATCTGATCGCCGCGCTCGAAGGAGCGCTGGACGAGGCGGGCCGCGCGGCCGGCCGCGCCGCGATCGGCACGGCGCTGGCAGCGGTGCTGGGGGATACGACGCTCGATGATC
>JACIYY010000055.1 GCA_014359685.1 Porphyrobacter sp.
AGGTTGCGGATATTCGCCAGGTCGCGGCGGTCGCCTTCGGCCAGCCGGACCCGGATCGGCACCTGCCGGTCGGCCAGCGAGAAGCGGGCCGCGTTCTGGTCGATGTCGCCCAGCGTGGCGATGCGGATCGCGGTGCTCAGCGCCGAGGTCGTGACGCCGAGGCTGGCGGCAATGTCCTCACGCGGGCGGATCAGCAGCTCGGGCCGTTGCAGATCGACCTCGACCCGCGGCGCGACCGCTCCTGGAACGCCGCGCATCTGTTCGGCCAGCGTGTTGGCGGCATCGTTCAGCGCCTCCGGATCGGACCCCGCCAGCATGATCGAGATGGCGCGGCCGGTGCCGCCACCGCGGCTCTGCTGATCCTGGAAATTGATCCGCGCATCGGGGAAGTCCTGCAGCACCGGCGCCATCTCGCGCTCGAACTCAAGGCTGGTCCGCTCGCGATCGGGGCGCAGCACCAGGCGCACCCAGCCCTCTCCCTCACGCACGATCCCGAGCGCCAGCTCGACCTCCTGCTCCTGTTGCAGCCGGGCGGCGACCGCGCTGATCACCTCCTCGGTCTGCTCCAGCGTCGTGCCGGGCACCATTTCGATGGTGACGCGCGAGAAGTCGCTGTCGGTATTGGGGAAGAATTGCTGCGGCAGGCTGGACCCGAGCACGAAGGTCAGGATCAGGGCGACGACACCGACCCCCATCATCCAGATCCGATGGTCGAGCAGGCGCAGCGCCAGGAAGCGCGCGCGGCGGGTGAAATGGTTGGCCTGCCAGCCCGCGACCGCGCCCCAGACGAGCCCGGCGGCAAGGTTCACCAGCGTGCCGAGCAGATAGGCCCCGACCAGCAGCAACATCAGCATGCCGATAGAAGGCGGCCCGGCCGAGAGCGTGTCCCACATGACCAGCGCGATCAGGGTCCCGCCGGTGGCGAGCGCCGCCAGCGGAAAGAACGGGCTGGAGGGCACATCGCCCATCCGCGCCCGCGCGGCGCGGAAGCGATCGGCATCGAGCGACCAGCGCAGCACCGCCATGTAGCGGTCCATCAGCGGCCCTTCGCCGTGTTCGGCATGGCCCTTGGCCTTCAGGAAATAGGCCGCGACCATCGGCGTGATCAGCCGCGCGACCGCCAGCGACATCAGCACCGAGACCACCACGGTCAGGCCGAAATTCTTGAAGAACTGGCCCGAAACGCCCGGCATCAGCCCGACCGGCAGGAACACCGCCACGATCGAGAAGGTCGTGGCGACGACCGCCAGCCCGATCTCGTCGGCCGCGTCGATGGAGGCCTGATAGGCGCTCTTGCCCATCCGCATGTGCCGGACGATGTTCTCGATCTCCACGATCGCGTCGTCGACCAGCACGCCGGCCACCAGCCCCAGCGCCAGCAGCGAGAGGGTGTTGAGCGAAAAGCCCATGAGATCCATGAACCAGAAGGTCGGGATCGCCGAGAGCGGGATCGCCAGCGCCGCGATCAGCGTCGCGCGCCAGTCGCGCAGGAACAGGAACACCACCACCACCGCCAGCAGGGCGCCTTCGACCATCGCCGCCATCGAGCTTTCGTACTGCGCCTTGGTGTAATCGACCTCGGTGAACAGGCGTTCAAACCGGACCCCGGGGTTCTCTG
>JACIYY010000056.1 GCA_014359685.1 Porphyrobacter sp.
GTTGTTGAAGGTGGCGGAGTGCCAGTAGGCGAAGCCCTTGTCGACCACCTCGTCGATGCGCTTGGGGTTCAGCGGGTCGGAGATGTCGAAGATGATCCCGTTGCCCGAGCAGGCCCCGGCGGCAAGGTTCTTCGACGGGAACACGGTGATGTCGTGGCACTGGTCGGTGCGGCTAGTGTCCTGCGTGTCGTCGCCATGGTCGCCGCCCTGCCACAGCCCGGCCAGCCGCCCGGTCGCCGGGTCGGCGAACACCGCCGGGCTGGAGGCGATGCGCGCGCGCGACGGGTCGGCGAGCGGGATCTCGATAACGTCGATGCGGAACAGCGCGGTGCGCTCGTCACCGGGAACCTCGCCGATGCAGCCGGCCAGTTCCTCCTCCTCGCGCACGCCGGCGGTGCCGGAATTGTAGACGATCAGGCTGGTCGCGGTCTCGGCCACGATCGAATGGGTGTGCGATCCCCGGCAGGTCTGCACCAGCCCGACCTGGCGCGGCCGGGTGATGTCGGAGATATCGAAGATCCGAAGCCCACGAAAGCGCTCCTCGCTGACCTTCTCGACCACGCCCTGCAGCCCGCAATCGACCCGCCCGCGGGTCTGCTCGACGCTCATCACCATGAGGTCGCCGGCGATCGAGATGTCGCCCTGCCCGCCGGGGCACACCACCGAGCTGACCAGCTGCGGCACGCCGTCGCCCCCCAGCCGGTACGCGTTGAAGCCGTGATAGTTGCCCGCGATCATCAGGTCGCCGGCGAAGGCGAGATCGGTGTTGGCGAAATTGAGCAGCCCGCCGCGCTTGGCGAATTCGGGCTCGTCCTCCTCCGCTGCCGCGTCGCGCGGATCGCCGGGCGCGGGGCTGGGGACCGCCTCGTCCGCCGCCTGCGCCCCGTGCCCGGCATGGCCGGCCTGCGGGTCGGGCGCCGGCGCTTCGGCCGCATCCTCGGGCTTGTCCTCGGGCATTACGGGGCGAAGGTCGGCGGGGTTGGCGGGATCGAAAAAGCCGGCCGGCTTGGGCAGGAAGGCGACGTGGCGCAGGCCCATGATCGCCTCGCCAGCATCGAGGAACCCGGCCGCGAGCGTCGCGCGCGGATCGTCGGACAGGCTGGCCAGCACCGCGTTCATCCGCTCGATCTCGGCCGACTGGTCGTTGGTCACCTCGCTGGTGAATTCGTACATCACCGGATCGGCGGCGGTGCCGGGCAGGTCGAGCAGCTCCTCGACCATCGTCACCGCGCCCTTGTGATGCTCGACCATCAGCTCCAGGAACATCCGGTCGAAGCCGGTGCCGCGCAAGCTCGCCAGGCGGGCCATCTGCTCGGGCGTGGCCATCCCCTGCATTCCGGCATGGTCGACATGGCCCATGCCGGCCATTTCGGCCGGGGCGCCGCGGTCTGCCAGCCAGCCGCGCATGAACGCCATCTCGTCCTGCTGGGAGGCGGTGATCCGGCCGGCGGCGGCGATGATCTCGGGCGTATTGGTCCGTTCGGGCACCAGCGCGGCCATGTCCACCGCCTGCTGGTGGTGGACGATCATCCCCTGCATGAAGGCGACGTCAGCGGCGGAAAAATCGTTGGGCGGTCGGCGGAAGGTTTTTTCTGCGCATCGACGATCTCGACCGCA
>JACIYY010000057.1 GCA_014359685.1 Porphyrobacter sp.
CGGCTGGGCCTCGCCGGAGAGGCGGCGATGCCGCTTGCGGAGGCACTGCCACAGGGGCCGGTCGCGCTGGTGCTGGGGGCGGAAGGCGAAGGGATGCGCCAGAACATCGCCGCCCATTGCGACGCCCTCGCCCGGCTGCCGATCAGCGCGGCGATGGAGAGCCTCAACGTCTCCAACGCCGCCGCCATCGCGCTCTACGCCGTCGCCACCCGCTGAGCGCGGCGGCGCGGATCGCTCCGCTTAGTTGACCGCGTCCTTCAGCCCCTTGCCGGCCTTGAACTTGGGCTGGCTGGAGGCCTTGATGTTCATCGGCTCGCCGGTGCGCGGGTTGCGCCCGGTGGAGGCCTTGCGCTTGGACACCGAAAAGGTGCCGAAGCCGACCAGCCGCACGTCATCCCCGCGTGACAGCGCGCCGGTGATGGTCTCGAATACGCATTCCACAGCTTTGGTCGCATCGCTGCGCGACAGGCCTGCGGCGTCCGCGACAGTGCCGATCAGGTCATTCTTGTTCATGTGCGGCTGAGCCCCCTCGTGGTATTTTCCGTGAATCGCGGCGCTGTGCGTTCGCGTCGAAGCGCGGAATTGAACGGTTTTTTGGCCCCGAGTCAAAGGCAAACCCGGGCACCTGCAACGGCGCCGCGCCATCGCAATGGATTCATGGCAAAACCATGGCCGCAGGCGATGATCGCCCGCCGATCAGTGCGCGACGGGGGTGGGCGCGGCGGGGCCGGCGTGGGGGGCCGGCTGGGTGGCCAGATCGTCGGCCTCGGTCCATTCGATCGGCGCCGGATGGCTGACCAGCGCGCGGGCCAACACCTCATCGACATGCTCGACCGGAACGATCTCCAGCCCTTCCTTCACGTTGGCGGGGATTTCGGCCAGGTCCTTGAGGTTTTCCGCCGGGATCAGCACGGTGGTGATGCCGCCGCGCAGCGCCGCCAGCAGCTTCTCCTTCAATCCGCCGATCGGCAGCACACGGCCGCGCAGCGTCACCTCTCCGGTCATCGCCACGTCGGCGCGCACCGGGATGCCGGTGAGCGTGGAGACGATCGAGGTCACCATCCCGATCCCCGCGCTCGGTCCGTCCTTGGGCACCGCCCCTTCGGGCAGGTGGATGTGGACGTTCTTGCGCTGGAAGATCGACGGCTTGATCCCGTAGGCGGGCGCGCGGGCCTTGACGAAGCTGAACGCGGCAGCGACGCTTTCGGTCATCACCTCGCCCAGCTTACCGGTGGTCTTGATCTCGCCCTTGCCCGGCGTGGTCACGCTCTCGATCGTCAGCAGCTCGCCGCCCACCTCGGTCCAGGCGAGGCCGGTGACGGCGCCGATCTCCGCCTCCTGGTCCGACTTGCCGTGGCGGAACTTGCGCACCCCGGCGAAGTCGCCGAGATTGTCGGGGGTGATGACGATGCTGTCGGCCTTGCCTTCCAGGATGCGGCGCAGCGACTTCCGCGCCAGCCGGGCGATCTCGCGCTCCAGCGTGCGGACCCCGGCCTCGCGCGTGTAATAGCGGATCAGGTCGCGCAGCGCCTCCTCGGTCAGCTCGAACTCGCCCTTGCGAAGCCCGTGCGCCTTGACCTGCTTGTCGATCAGGTGGCGGCGCGCGATCTCGACCTTCTCGTCCTCCGTATAGCCTTCAAGCCGGATGATCTCCATCCGGTCGAGCAGCGGCTGCGGCAGGTTGAGGCTGTTGGCGGTGCAGACGAACATGATGTCCGACAGGTCGATGTCGAGCTCCAGATAATGGTCCTGGAAGCGGCTGTTCTGTTCGGGATCGAGCACCTCCAGCAGCGCGCTGGCCGGATCGCCGCGGAAATCCTGCCCCAGCTTGTCGATCTCGTCGAGCAGGAACAGCGGGTTGGAAACGCCGGCTTTCTTCAGATTGGTGACGATCTTGCCGGGCAGCGAACCGATATAGGTGCGCCGATGGCCGCGAATCTCGGCCTCATCGCGCACCCCGCCGAGCGACTGGCGGACGAATTCGCGGCCCGTCGCCCGCGCGATCGACTTGCCCAGGCTGGTCTTGCCGACGCCGGGAGGACCGACGAGGCACAGGATCGGCCCCTTCAGCTGGTTGGTGCGCGCCTGCACCGCGAGATATTCGACGATCCGGTCCTTGACCTTGTCGAGCGCATAATGGTCCTCGTCCAGCACCGCCTGCGCCTTGGCGATGTCGCGCTTCAGCCGGCTCTTCTTGCCCCACGGCAGGCCCAGCAGCACGTCGAGATAATTGCGCACCACCGTCGCCTCGGCGCTCATCGGCTGCATGCTCTTGAGCTTCTTCAGCTCCGCCAGCGCCTTGGCGCGCGCCTCTGCCGACAGCTTGGTGCTGTCGATCTTCTGCTGCAGCTCGGCCAGCTCGTTGCCGTCGCCGTCCTCACCGCCGCCGAGCTCGGACTGGATCGCCTTCAGCTGTTCGTTGAGGTAATATTCGCGCTGGGTCTTTTCCATCTGCCGCTTGACCCGGCCGCGAATCTTGCGCTCCACCTGCAGCACCGACAGCTCGCCTTCCATCAGCGAGAAGATCATCTCCAGCCGCTTGAGCGGATCGGTCTCGGTCAGCAGGGACTGCTTGGTGGAAACCTTGGTCGACAGGGCTGCGGCGATCGCGTCGGCCAGCTTGCCGGCATCGTCGATCTGGGCGAGGTCCTCCTCGATATCGTCGGGCAGCTTCTTGTTGTGCTTGGCATAGTCGCCGAACTGGTCGAGCACCGAGCGCATCATCGCCGCGACCTCGCTGCCGGCGGCGGTCTCCTCCGCCACCGGCTCGATCTCGGCGGCGACGAAGCCGTCCTGCTCGATCAGGTCGGTCAGCCGTCCGCGCCCCTTGCCTTCGACCAGCACGCGCACCGTGCCGTCGGGCAGCTTGAGCAATTGCAGCACCTGCGCCACCACGCCGACATCGTAGAGGTCGTCGCGGCCCGGATCGTCGCAGCCGGGGTCGAGCTGCGACAGCAGGAAGATGTCCTTGTCGCCCTCCATCGCCGCTTCGAGCGCGGCGACCGACTTGTCGCGGCCCACGAACAGCGGGACCACCATGCCGGGGAACACCACGATGTCGCGCAAGGGGAGAAGAGGATAGGCTGTCATGTCGGTTCCGTCACATCGCTGGGGAGAGGCAAGCGCGCCTCGACGCCCGGAATATGGGCAATGGTCGGCGATGCTGCAACGTCGCCGGGCGTGAAGGTGTGGACGGCGAGACGCGGCGGGTGCGGGCATGATATGGGGCGCCATGGCCCTGCCGTTCGCCGCCCTGCTGCCCTTCGCCGGTCTGTTGCAGCCGCCGCCGGGGCTGGAGGTGGACTTCGCCGCCCCGCCGGGCGCTGCGGCGCTGGTGCCGGCGGGATCGGTCTCTTGGCGGGTGTTCGCCAATCCGCTGACCTTGTTCATCGGCGGGGTGGCGGCGGTGATCCTGGAGCTGGCCGAGCCATCGGTGCGCGCCGGCGTATGGGGACACAGCAGCTTCCGGAGCGACCCGGTGATGCGGCTGCGGCGCACCGGCGCGGCGGCGATGATCACCGTCTATGCGCCGCAGGCCGAGGCTGAGGCGATGATCGCGCGGATCAACGCGCTGCACGAGCGCGTGCGCGGGACGCTGCCCGACGGGCGCCGCTATCATGCCCGCGACCCGCGCCTGCTCGACTGGGTGCAGGCCACCGCGACGTTCGGCTTTTCGACCGCTTATCATGCCTATGCCGCGCCGCTGGACCAGCGGCAGCGATCGGCGGTGTTCGCGGAGGGGCGGGCAGCGGCGGACCTGTTCGGGGCCACCGGGGCGCCGCGCTCGCTGGCCGAATGGGAGGCGCTGCTGGCCCGCACCCTGGTGACGCTGGAGCCATCGCCGGTGCTGGACGCGTTCCTGTCGATCATGCGGGCCGCGCCGATCCTGCCCGCGCCACTGCGGCCGGTGCAGCGCCTGCTGGTGCGCGCGGGCGTGAGCACCGTCCCGCCCGCCGTCACCGCCCGGCTGCGGCTGGAGGGTGCGGGGCTGCGGCCGGGTGAGGCGGCCGTGGTAGGCGCCCTCGCCCGACTGGCCGAGCGCCTCCCGCTGCCATCCGCGCCGCCGGCCCGGGCGCGGCGGCGGATGCTCAGCTGAAGCCGGGAATGGTCATGCCCGGCGGCAGCCCCATGCCGGTCTGGATCGCCTGCATCTGCTCGTTGGCCGCCCGGTCCGCCTTGCCGCGCGCATCGTTGAAGGCGGCGGCGACCAGATCCTCCAGCATCTGCTTGTCGTCGGGCGCCAGCAGCGTGTCGTCGATCGACACGCCCAGCACCCGGCCCCTGGCGGTGCAGCGCACCTTGACCAGCCCGCCGCCGGCCGAACCCTCGACCTCGATCGTGTCGAGCTTGGCCTGCGCCTCGTTCATCTGCTTCTGGATGGTCTCGGCCGCCGCCTGGGCCGCCTTCATCATCTCTTCCATCGACTTCATGCCTGTCTGCTCCATCTGGCGCCCGGAGGCGCGTCGTTATCATCCTCATCGATCAGCTCGGCGCCGGGAAAAGCGGCGAGCGCGGCCTGCACCAGCGGCGCGCTGCGGATTCGCTCGGCCTGCGCGCGGCGCGCGGC
>JACIYY010000058.1 GCA_014359685.1 Porphyrobacter sp.
AGGTGTAGCGGGCGACGGCCGTGGTGTATTCGGTCAGCGGCACCCCGAGGCGCAGCTGGGTGCCGGTGGTCGCCTGCTCGTAGGTGGCGCTGGAGCGGTCGAAATAGCCGTTATTGTAGTCGCGGCGATAGATGTCGATCCCGGCCGAGATGTTCCGGTCGAACACATAGGGTTCGGTGAAGCTGACCGAGCCGGAGCGCGAATAGCGCGAATAGCTGCCCGACAGCCCGACCGTCTGCCCGCGCCCGCGGAAGTTGTTCTGGCGGATCGAGCCCTGGAAGATGAAGCTTTCGAGGCTGGAGAAGCCGGCCGACAGCGACAGCTCCCCGGTCGCGCGTTCCTGCACATTGGCTTCGAGGATGATGCGGTCGGGCGTGGCGGCGTCGACCTGGTCGATCTCGAAATTCTCCTGGAAATAGCCCAGCGAGTTGATCCGTGCGGTGGAGCGCTTGACCTGGAGCGAGTTGAAGGCGTCGCCTTCGGCGATGCGGAATTCGCGCCGCACCACCTTGTCCTGGGTCAGGGTGTTGCCGTTGACGTCGATCTGCTCGACATAGACTCGCGGCGCTTCGTTGATGACGAAGGTGACCGCCATGGTGCGGTTCTCGCGGTCGGGCACGAAGCGCGGCCGGACATCGGCGAAGGCATAGCCGAAGGTGCCGGCGGTCTCGGTCAGCTGCTCGACCGTGTCTTCCACCAGCTTGGCATCGTACCAGTCGCCGCTGTCCATCGGCAGCTGCTGGGTCAGCGCCTCGCTGTCGAAGTCGCGCAGCTGGCTGACCACCTCGACATCGCCGAACTTGTAGCGCTCCCCTTCCTCGACCACGTAGGTGATGATGAAGTCGCGCTTGTCGGGCGTCAGCTCGGCCACGGCGGAGACGACGCGGAAATCGGCATAGCCCTGCTCGAGATAGAAGGCGCGCAGCTGCTGCTGGTCGAAGGCCAGCCGGTCGGGATCGTAGCTGGTCGAGGAGCTGAAGATCTTCAGCGGGCCGGCGACCTTGGTCACCATCTCGTCGCGCAGATCGCCGTCGGAGAACTTCTCGTTGCCGATGATGTTGATCTGGCGGACCTTGGATTTGGGCCCTTCGGTGATCTCGAACACCACATCGACACGGTTCTGATCGAGCTGCACCATCTGCGGTTCGACCGTGGCGGCAAAGCGGCCCTGGCGCTTGTACAGCTCGATGATCCGGGCGACGTCGGCGCGGACCTTGGACCGGGTGAAGATCTGGCGCGGGGCGAGCCGGATCTCGGGCAGGATCTTGTCGTCCTTCAGCCGGCGGTTGCCTTCCAGCACGATGCGGTTGATGACCGGGTTCTCGACCACCGTGATCAGCACGTCGCCATTGTTGTTCTCGATCCGGAAATCGGCGAACAGCTCGGTCGCGGCGAGATCCTTCAGCGCCTGGTCGGCGGCGGCGGCGGTGTAGGTGTCGCCGGGGCGCAGCTTGATGTAGCTGACGATGGTCTGCGGTTCGAGCCGCTGGGCGCCGGCGACGGCGATGGTGCGGATCGTGTCGCCCTGCGGCTCGGCAGGGCGTGCCTCGGGCGGCGCGGCGGCAGAGCCGGCGGCTTCGGCAGCGGTCTGCGGCGCGCCCTGCCGGGGTGCTGCGGGTGGGGCCGGAGCCGGGGCGGGGTCCGCGGTCTGCTGGGCCGCGTCGGCAGCACTCTGCGCCTGGGCGGCGAGCGGCAGGCCCGCCAGCGCGGTGCAGCCGAGGAGAGCCGCGGCAAAATGCGAGGCTGGATGCGTGTTAGCGGTCATGTCCCGTCCGTTGTCCATTCACCCCGGAGCATCCGACCCGCCGCCCCGTAGAGCGGATCGCGTGACCCGTCGCTGCATGAAAGAGGCGCCCTTGCCCGATGGCGGGCAGGCGATCAAGCGGAGCGATGGGGAATCTGACCGCCGGTGCCTTTCTGTCCCCCGCTGCCGAACCCCGGCAGCGGCCCCTGCCGCCTGCTCCGCCCGCTACCCGCCGAAGATCGGTAGCGAGGCGATGTCGTTGACCGTGACGAACAGCATCAGCGCGAGCACGAGTGCCATGCCGGTGCGGAACGCCCATTCCTGACTGCGCGCGCTGGCCGGCTTGCGGCGAAGGGCCTCGGCCGCGTAGAAGGCCAGATGCCCGCCGTCGAGGGTGGGAATTGGCAGCAGGTTAATGAATGCCAAGTTAATTGAGATCAATGCCGCGAAGCTGACGAACTGGCGCCATCCCAGGCTCAGCTGCTCGCCCGAAAACTTGGCGATCTTGATTGGCCCGCCCAGCTCGTCGACCGAGCGGCGGCCGGTGATGATCTGCCAGATGCCGGCGACCATCAGCCGGGTGATTTCCACCGTCTGCCCGGCCGCCAGCGCCACCGCCTCGCCGGGGCCGACCTCGACCAGCCGGCCGGGGCCGGAGCCGATGCCGATCTGGCCGACCCGGTAGGTGTTGCCGAAGCGGTCCTGTTCGGTGACAGAGGGGATGGTGAAGGCGTAGGCCAGCCGTTCGCCGGCGCGCTCCACCTCCAGCCGCAGCGGCTCGCCCGGATAGGGGGCGATGTGCGCGCGCAGATCGTCGAAGCTGTCGATGGCTGCGCCGTTCGCCGCGACCACCCGGTCGCCGGGCTGGAGGCCGGCCTGCGCGGCGGCGCCTTGTTCGGCCAGCGCGGCGACCACCGGCGGCACGTCGAGCCGGCCATAGGCGAGATTGAAGCTGGCGAGGATGGCGATGGCGATGACGAAATTGGTGACCGGCCCGGCGGCGACGATCAGCGCCTTCTGCCACAGCGCGCGTGCCTGGAAGGTCTGCGCCCGTTCCTCCGCCGGCAGGGCCAGCCATTCCTCGTCCGGCTTGCCGGCGGGGTTCATGTCGCCGGCGAACTGGACATAACCGCCCAGCGGCAGGGCCGAGAGCTTCCAGCGCGTGCCCCGCCGGTCGGTGAAGCCCGCCAGCTCCGGCCCGAAGCCGACCGAAAAGGCATTGGCCTTCACCCCGAACCAGCGGCCGACCAGATAATGCCCCAGCTCGTGCAAAGTGACGAGCGGCCCCAGCACCAGCAGGAAGCCCAGGATCCACATCCATATGGGCGCGGTTTCGAACAAGTCAGGCAGGCTCCAGCAGGGTCGCGGCGCGGACTCGCGCCAAGGCATCGACGGCGAGGACATCGTCGAGCGAGGCAGGCGCGCGCGGCAGGTCGCCGTCGAGGGTTCTGGCGACACTTCCGGCAATCTGGGTGAACGCGATCTGACCGGCGAGGAAGGCCGCCACCGCAACCTCGTTGGCGGCGTTGAGCACCGCCGGCGCGGCGCCGCCCTGCTCCACCGCCTCGCGCGCCAGCCGGGTGGCGGGGAAACGGTCCTCGTCCGGCGCCTCGAAGCTGAGCTGGCCGATCGCCGGCAGGTCGAGCGGAGTGCAGGGCGTGTCGATCCGGCGCGGCCAGGCGAGCGCGGAGGCGATCGGCACCCGCATGTCGGCCGGGCCGAGCTGGGCGAGCGTGGAGCCGTCGCGGAATTCGACCAGCGAGTGGATCACGCTTTGCGGGTGAACCACGATCCGCAGCCGCTGCGAGCCGACCGGGAACAGGTGGTGGGCTTCGATCAGCTCCAGCCCCTTGTTCATCATGGTGGCGGAATCGACGCTGATCTTGGCGCCCATCGACCAGTTGGGGTGCTGCACCGCCTGCTGCGGGGTCGCCGCGCGCAGCCGCTCGGGCGACCAGCCGCGGAACGGCCCGCCGCTGGCGGTCAGCGTGATCCAGCGCACATCGGCGATGTCGTTGCCGGCCAGGCACTGGAAGATCGCATTGTGTTCCGAATCCACCGGCAGCAGCGTCGCGCCGTGGCGGTCGACGGCGGCGATCATCACCTCTCCGGCAGAGACCAGCGCCTCCTTGTTGGCGAGGGCGACGGTGCCGCCCTGCTCGATCGCCGCCATGGTCGGGGCAAGCCCGGCGCAGCCGACGATCGCCGCCAGCGTCAGGTCCGCCCCGCGCGCCGCCGCCTCGACCAGCGCCGCAGGGCCGGCGGCGGCGGCAATGCCGGTGCCGGCCAGCGCCTCGCGCAGCGCCGGCAGGCAGGCCTCGTCCGCGACCACCGCCAGCTCGGCATCGAATTCGCGCGCCAGCCGCGCCAGCTCGACCGCCTGGCTGTGCGCGGTCAGCGCGACCACCCGCCATTCGTGGCGCTGGCGACGGATCAGGTCGAGCGTGGAGGCGCCCACCGATCCGGTCGCGCCAAGGATGCTGATCGAGCGGCTCACCAGACCCGGCCCGGGCCCAGCAGCCCGACGATCAGCGCCACCGGGATGATCCCGTCGACCCGGTCGAGCACGCCGCCATGGCCGGGGATCAGGCGCGAGGAATCCTTCACATGGGCCCGCCGCTTGAGCCAGCTTTCGAGGAAGTCGCCGGCCTGCGCGGCCACCGCCAGCGCAGCCCCGGCCGCCGCCGCCAGCGCGACCCCCGACAGGCCGATGCCCGGCCCTCCCATGCCGCCGGAGAAGGAGGCCAGCGCGGAGCCGATCACGGCTGCCACAAGGGCCAGCCACAGCCCGGCTGCGACCATCCCGCCGGCAAGGCCGGCCCAGGTCTTGGACGGGCTGATCCGGGGCGCGATGCGCGGGCCGCCGATCGTGCGGCCGACGAAATAGGCACCGGTATCGGTGGCGATCACCGTCACCACCGCGACCAGCAGGACGAAGGGCGGCATCCGCGCCAGCAATACGGCGGCAAGGCCGATATAGAGCACCGCCACCAGCATCCCGGCGGCGCGGTAATAGGGATTGCGGGTCGCCCGCAGCACCAGCCGCGCGGCCTCCCCCAGCGCCAGCACGGCGACCAGCGCGAGGAACCCGGCCAGCACCGCGCCGCCGATCGCCAGCGCCGTGCCGGCGATCGCCAGCAGCGCTGCGGCCGAGACCAGCCGTCGCGGCAGGTCGGAGGTGCGGACCGGGAACGGAACCCGCACCAGACGGCGGGCGCGGCGGCGCAGCGCGTCCCGCTTGCGCGCGGGCGTAAGGTCAGCGTCCGCCAAAGCGCCGCTCCCGCGCGGCGAAGCCCGCCAGCGCCTGGTCGAGATGGACGGGGGTGAAGTCCGGCCACAAAGTGTCGGTGAACCACAGCTCCGCATAAGCGGCCTGCCAGAGCAGGAAATTGGACAGCCGGACCTCTCCGCTGGTGCGGATCAGCAGGTCAAGCGGGGGCAGGTCGGCGGTGTCGAGATGGGCGTCGATCGCCTCTGCGGTGATCGCCTCGCCGGCCACCGCCGCCTTGGCCGCCGCGCGGGCGATTTCCTGCTGCGAGCCGTAATTGAGCGCCACCGCCAGCGTATGCCGCCCGTCGCGGGTGCGGTGGAGGGCATCCTCGATCATCGCCACGATGTCGGGCTCCAGCGCGCGATAATCGCCGATGATCTTCAACCGCACGCCGTTGGCGACGAATTCGTCGAGGTCGGAGCGGATGAAGCGGCGCATCAGCTCCATCAGGTCGGCGATCTCCTCCTGCGGCCGCTTCCAGTTCTCCGACGAGAAGGCGTAGAGCGTCAGGCATTCAAGGTCCGACCCGGCCAGCGAGCGGACCAGCCGGCGCACCGCCTCCACACCCTTGCGATGCCCCATCACGCGCGGCAGGCGATGCTGCCTGGCCCAGCGTCCGTTGCCGTCCATGATGATCGCGACATGGCGCGCGCCGTGGGGGGCGCCGCGCCGCGCCTGGACCCCGCCCTGCGATGCGGTGCACGATCCCGCCTCGGGCGGCGCGACCAGACCCGCCGCGCGGTCGCCGGGCGCGGTCCCGGAACCCGTGGGGGTGCCTCCACCGCTCACCTTTGCAGGATTTCCTTTTCCTTGCTCTCGGCCGCCGCATCGACCTCGGCGATGAACCGGTCGGTCATCGCCTGCACTTCGGTTTCCAGCCGCTTGCGCTCATCCTCGGAGATGGCCTTCTTGCGCTCATCCTCCTTCAGCGCCTCCATCGCGTCGCGGCGGACGTTGCGGATGGCGATCTTGGCGCCTTCGGCATATTTGCCCGCCAGCTTGGCCAGATCCTTGCGCCGGTCCTCGGTCAGGTCGGGCAGCGGCAGGCGCAGCGTCTGGCCGTCGATCATCGGGTTGAGGCCGAGATTAGCGTGGGCGATGCCCTTCTCCACCGCGGTCACATTGGCCCTGTCCCACACCTGCACGCTGAGCATCCGGGGCTCCGGCGCGGAGACGGTGGCGACCTGATTGAGCGGCATCATCGAGCCATAGACCTCGACCTGCACCGGGTCGAGCAGCGCGGTGTTGGCGCGCCCGGTGCGAAGGCCGGACAGGTCGCTCTTGAGGCTGTCGACCGCGCCGCTCATCCGCCGTTCGATGTCGGCCTTGTCGTATTTTGCCATGTCTTTTGGATCCTTGAAAAAACGCGCCGGGGCGCTTCAGGCTTGGCCAGCCTTGCCGACCACGGTCTGCACGCCCTCGCCCGCCAGAACGCGCGCGAGATTGCCGCGCTGGCGGACCGAGAACACCACGATGGGGATGTCGTTCTCGCGGCACAAGGCGACGGCGGAAGCATCCATCACCTTCAGATTGTCCGACAACACGCGGTCATAGGTGATGGTCTCGAACCGCTTGGCGTCTGGCGAGAGCTTGGGATCGCGGTCATAGACGCCATCGACGCTGGTGCCCTTCAGCAGCGCGCCGCAGCCCATTTCCGCCGCCCGCAGCGCCGCGCCGGTGTCGGTGGTGAAGAACGGGTTGCCGGTGCCGGCCGCGAAGATCACGATCCGGCCCTTTTCCAGATGGCGCACCGCGCGGCGGCGGATATAGGCCTCGCACACCGCCGGCATCGGGATCGCCGACTGGACCCGCGTGGCGACGCCCAGCTCCTCCAGCGCGGCCTGCATGGCAAGCGCGTTCATCACCGTTGCCAGCATCCCCATGTAATCGCCGGTGGTCCGCTCCAGCCCGCGCGCCGCCGCCGCCATGCCGCGAAAGATGTTGCCGCCGCCGATCACCAGGCAGATCTCCAGCCCGGTGTCCTTGGCCGCCTTCACCTCCTCGGCCAGGCGGGCGACATAGGCGGGATCGATGCCGAACTGCTGTTCGCCCATCAGCACCTCGCCCGACAGCTTGAGCAGGATGCGCTTCGTATCGGGCAGGAGCATGGCGGGGCGGACCTTCGGGGGCTGAACGGGCGCCCTTATAGTGCCGGGCGCTCCACTGCCAAGCAGGAAGGCCCGGCCCGGCCCGGCCCCGCCCTGCCACCTGCGCCATTGGGCCGAGCCGGGTGGCGTGCTACTGTCAGCAGGTTCGTCTGTCGCCTGGGAGGGTACAATGGGGAAGATTCGCGGCCGTGCGTTCATCATGCTGATCGGCCTTGCAGCACCCGTCGCCTCAATCGCCCAGTCCCCGGCCCGGCAGCCGGCGCTGTCGGCGGAACAGGCGATCCAGCTCTTCGCCGAAGCGGGTTTTCCGTTGCGCGACGGGCGGCCGGTCAATCGCTGCGGCCGGCCCGCCAATCCGCGCATCGGCTTCATCGACCTGAACGGCGATGGCGCGGCCGAGGCGCATATCGCCGATGTCGATCCCGCCTGCTATGGCAAGCCGGGCGCGTCCTTCGCCATCCTGGCGCAGCAGCCGGACAAAAGCTGGAAACGGCTGATCGCGGAAGACGGCATCGTCGGCTTCGCCGCCGCGCGCAGTTCCGGCTGGAACGACCTTTCGCTCGACCCCGGCGATTCCGCCTGCCCCGGCCGCCGCCGCTTCAACGGCACCGATTACGGTGCGCCCACGGCTTGCGCCGCTCTGGCTGCGGTGGCCGGCAGTGCAAATGAGGCAGCCAGCACGACTGCCGCCGGGAGCGATGCCGAGGCGCAGCCGGTCACCGGATCGCGCCCGCAGCAGATCGCGCAGGTGCTCGGCAATATCGCCGTGGCCAGCCAGTCGCGCTCGTGGGACGCGGCGCTGGCGGCGTTTCCCGGGGCCGCGTGGCAGCCGCGCGAGAGCCATGCGCCGCTGTGGGATGGATCCACGCTGACGCAGATCGGATCGATCGACCTGGGCGGCGCGATCTATCAGGCGCGGGTCACCGGCCTGCCCGACCGGGTCAAGGAAATCCACCTGTCCTCGCCCGGCAACGATGGTGTGGAATGGAGCCTCATCGCCGACGCACTGCGCGAACAGGGCACGCAGGCGCGCAATATCGGATGCCACAGCCCGACCGGCTTCGGCTATGTCGGCCTTGCCCGCGAAGGCCGCTCCGCGATCCTGCACAAATTCGTCAATTACGGCACGATGGTGCCCAGCACCGACGAATATTCCTTTGTGATCGACAACCCATTCGATGGCCGGAGCGAAGCCGAAATCGCCGCGGATCGCAGCCTGTGCTGAGCTTTCGCTGCGGGCCGTCCTGACACGAAAAAGGCCGCCGGATCTGCGCCCGGCGGCCGTTTCTGTCTGGCGGGAAGGCGAAGGCGGATCAGCCCTTGACGGCGGCGGCGACCTCGGCGGCGAAGTCGGTGGTTTCCTTCTCGATCCCCTCGCCCAGCTGGAAGCGGACGTAATCGGTCAGGGTGATCGCGGTGCCGGCCTGCCGGGCGGCCTGCGCGACCACCTCGGCGACGGGGGTCTTGTTGTCCATCACGAACAGCTGGCTGAGCAGCGCGTTCTCCTTGGCGAACTTCTTCACCGCGCCATCGACCATCTTTTCCTGCACCGCCTCCGGCTTGCCGCTCTCGGCCGCCTTCTCGCGCGCGATCGCCCGCTCGCGCTCGAGCACCGCAGGATCGAGGCCATCGGCATCGAGCGCCTGCGGGAAGGCGGCGGCGATGTGCATCGCGATCTGCTTGCCAAGCGGCTCCAGCACGTCCGGCCCGGCCGCGCTCTCCAGCGCGACGAGCACGCCGATCTTGCCGAGGTTGGGCGCCTGCGCGTTGTGCATGTAGGGCACGACCATGCCCTGCCCCACGCGCACGCTCCTGATCCGGCGCAGCTGCTGGTTCTCGCCGATCGTGGCGACATTCTCGGTCAGCTTCTCGCCCACCGTGCCGCCGCCGGGATAGGGGGCGCCCTTCAGCGCCTCCACATCGTCGCTGTCCTGCGACAGGGCGACGGCGGTGACCTTGCGGACGAAATCCTGGAACTGTTCGTTCTTGGCAACGAAGTCGGTTTCCGAATTGACCTCCACCGCGACGCCCTTGCGCCCTTCGACGGCCACGCCCACCAGCCCTTCGGCGGCGGTGCGGCTGGACTTCTTCTGGGCCGCGGCGAGACCGCGGGCGCGCAGCGCGTCGACCGCCGCTTCCAGGTCGCCATCGGTTTCGGCCAGCGCCTTCTTGCAATCCATCATGCCGGCGCCGGTGCGCTCGCGCAGATTCTTGACGTCAGCGGCGGTGTAGGCAGCCATGATCGGGTATCCTTCTTGAAACATTATGCGGCGCCGGGACGCGATCGACGCCCCGGCGCTTGAAAGCGAAATGTTACAACAGGCAGACGCCGCGCGTGGCGCTGCGGCGGCCGCGCTCAGGCCTGTTCGGAGAGCGATTCCCGGGCCGGCTCCGCAACCGCCGGCTCGGCGATGGCAGCCTCTTCCGGCGGGGCGTCCATCGCGCCGAAATCGGCGCCGGAATTGACCACCCCCTGGTCGCGGCCGGTGCTGGCGGCGGCGGCGGCGGCCTCGCAATACAGGCGCACGGCGCGGCTGGCATCGTCATTGCCCGGGATCGGGAAGGCGATGCCGCTGGGATCGACATTGGTGTCGAGCACCGCGACGACCGGAATGCCGAGCACGCCGGCCTCCTTGATCGCCAGCTCTTCCTTGTTGGCGTCGATCACGAACATCACGTCGGGGATGCCGCCCATGTCGCGGATGCCGCCGAGCGACATTTCCAGCTTGTCGCGCTCGCGCGTCAGCTGCAGCACCTCTTTCTTGGTCAGGCCCGTGGTGTCGCCCGAGAGCTGCTCCTCCAGCGACTTGAGCCGCTTGATCGACAGCGAGATGGTCTTCCAGTTGGTCAGCATCCCGCCCAGCCAGCGGTGGTTGACGAAATGCTGGCCGCAGCTGCGCGCCGCCTCCGCAACCGGCTCCTGCGCCTGGCGCTTGGTGCCGACGAACAGCACCTTGCCGCCCGCGCGCACGGTCGCCGAGAGGAAATCGAGCGCGCGCGCCATCAGCGGCACGGTCTGCGACAAGTCGATGATGTGCACGCCGTTGCGGCTGCCGAAGATATACGGCTTCATCCGCGGGTTCCAGCGGTGCGTCTGGTGACCGAAATGCGCGCCGGCTTCGATCAATTGCTGCATGGTGACGGTGGGGACCGCCATAGAGAATTCCTTTCCGGTTGTGTCCTCTGGAAGGCGGGAACCCCGACGGACTGCGCCGCGCGGGGCACCGGGCGATGGTGCCTCCCATGTGAATTTGCCCGGATGCGACAACGCCGGCCGAAAGCCGGCAGCCGAATCCGATGCGTGCCGCCCATAGCGCCGCAGGGCCGGGATTGCCAGCCCCGATGCGCTGCGCACGGGGGCGGACAGCGGCGCGCTTGACAGATGTGAACAAACAGAGAACATTGGCGCCGATTCGTTGCTGCAAGGAGCACCCGATGACCACGACCGTGATTTCCCTGCTGTTCGGCCTCGCCGCGATGGCCGCCATGGTGGTGGCGTGGCGCTCCATATCGAGCGGCGTCGCGCTGGCGCTCGACCTGCTGGAGCGGTCGCGCGCGGCTCCCCCGGCGCGCGCGCAAGACTATTTGCCGAGCGGCGCCGGCTCGTCGGACCCAGGCCCCGGCGGATCGGCGGCCCTCGCGGTCGCGGGTGCCGCCGTTCGCAGCCGCCTGATCCGGGCATAGCGCACCACACCGAGCGGCATCAGCCCGAGATAGACCAGCGACAGCGCCACCAGCGTCCACCACGGCTCGGTCAGCAGGGCGGCGAACAGCAGGCCCGCCAGCCCAATCGCACCCAGCCGCACGGTCGCGTGCGGCCGCAGCGAGGTCCAGCTGAGCGTGGCGAGGTTGGAGATCATCAGCGCGGCGATGACGGTGATCCACAGCGCCACCGCCAGCGGGGTGCGGAACAGCTCCTCCCCGCTCGCCAGCCACAGATAGAGCGGCAGGAACGCCAGCCCGGCCCCCACCGGCGCCGGCACTCCGGTGAGGAAGCCGACCGATTTGTGCGGCTGTTCGGCCACGTCGATCCGGGCGTTGAAGCGGGCGAGCCGCAGCGCGCAGCAGATCGCAAAGGCCAGCGCCGCGAACCAGCCGAAGCGGGGCAGCCCCTGCAGCGACCACAGGAACAGGATCAGCGCCGGCGCCACCCCGAAGCTGAGCGAATCGGCGAGGCTGTCGAGCTCCGCCCCGAACCGCGACTGCGCCTTCAGCAACCGCGCGATGCGCCCGTCGATCCCGTCGAGCAGGCCCGCGAGGATGACCGCGGTGACGGCCATCCCCCATACACCGTCGATGGCGAAGCGGATGCCGGTCAGGCCCGAGCACAAGGCCGCTGCGGTGATCGCGTTGGGCAGCACCGCGCGCATCGCCAGCCCGCGCGATGGGCGGGTCGGCTGGCGATCGTCATGCTCGCTGGCCTTGGGGCCGACGCGCCACGCCTCGTTCTCGCCATGCGCATCGTATCCGGGCCGCCCGCCGCTCACTGATGGACGCCTTCGATCAGCCGCTGCTGGCCGACCTCCGCCAGCACCGTCTCACCCGCCAGTGTGGTCTGGCCGAGCACGATGCGCGCATCGGTGCCGGCGGGAAGATAGACATCGACGCGGCTGCCGAACCGGATCAGCCCCACCCGCTGTCCGGCGGCGACGATGTCCCCCGGCTTGACGAAGGGCACGATCCGCCGCGCCACCAGCCCGGCGATCTGCGTGAAGCCGATCGGCAGGCCGTCGGCCCGCTCGATCATGATGTGCTGGCGCTCATTGTCCTCGCTCGCCTTGTCGAGATCGGCGTTGAGGAACTTGCCGGGGATATAGACGACCCGGCGCACCGTGCCGCCCACCGGCGCGCGGTTGATGTGGACGTCGAACACCGACATGAAGATCGAGATGCGCGTCACCGGCTCTGCGCCCAGCCCGGGCGCGCCGGCGGGATCGGCGGCCTGCAGCTCGATCGGCGGCGGCACCTTGGCGATCTGTGTGACCAGCCCGTCCGCCGGCGCGAGAATCAGCCCCTCCCCCTGCGGCACCACCCGCGCCGGATCGCGGAAGAAGGCGAACACCCCCAGCGACAGCAGCATCAGCGGCCAGCCGATGATCTCCCAGTCCAGCACCAGCAGGAACACCAGCGCGATGGCGACGGCGATCAGGCCGAAGCGGCGCCCTTCCGGATGGATCGGGGGCCACGACCACTCCACGCTGCCGCGGCCCTGATTGTCTCGCAATTCACCTGACATGCCCGGGTACTAGGCATTGCACCGGGCCGCCACAAGCCATGCCGGCCGCGGCACACCCGATGGGGGGGTGGATGGCGGTGGTGGACAGGGCTGGATTCGAACCAGCGTACGCTTGCGCGGGCAGATTTACAGTCTGCTGCCTTTAACCACTCGGCCACCTGTCCACCGGGTGCCGGGAGCGGGTTGAACCGCATGGGGAATGGCCCGCCAAGGGGGCCGTCCGGCCGAGTGGGCGGGTCCATGGCGAAGCCGCGCTTGCCTGTCAATGGCGCCGCTGGCACAGGCGCGGGCGAACAGGACAGGTGATGGCAAAGCGAAGCGACGGGCGCACTCTGCGCGGGCGGGCCGGGCGAATGCAGGGCGGGCGCGGTTCGGGCCGCGCGAGGCAGGGCCATGTGCGGCTGTGGGGCCGTCATGCGGTGGAGGCGGCACTGATGAACCCGGCCCGCCGGCACCACAAATTGTGGGCCACGCGCGAGGGCATCGCCTCCCTCGACGGAGAGCTGCCGGCCGACTTCCCGCTCGAATATGCGGAGGTCGCCGATCTGGGCCGGCTGGTGGCGCGCGACGCCCCGCATCAGGGGCTGGTGCTGGAATGCGATCCGCTGGACGAACTGCATCTGGCCGACATTCTCGACCAGGAGGCGAACGGCCCGCTGGTGGTGCTCGACCAGGTCACCGACCCGCACAATCTGGGCGCGATCCTGCGCTCGGCCGCCGCCTTCGGCGCGCTGGCGGTGGTGACGCAGGACCGCCATGCCCCGCCCGAAAGCGGGGTGGTGGCAAAGTCTGCCTCGGGCGCGCTCGAGATCGTGCCGTGGGTGCGGGTGGTGAACCTGGCGCGCGCGCTGGAGGATATGGCGGAGGCGGGCTATTGGCGGCTGGGCCTCGCCGGGGAGGCGGCGATGCCGCTTGCGGAGGCACTGCCACAGGGGCCGGT
>JACIYY010000059.1 GCA_014359685.1 Porphyrobacter sp.
GGGGCGGGGGTGGAGCGGGGGCGGCGAACAGGGCCTCCTGCCCGCCCGCCTCCAGCTCGGCGATGCTGGGCGTCTCGCCCTGATCGGGCGGCGTGGCCCCGAACATGTCGCCTGAATCGCTCATCGGTCGCAATCTAGGAGTGCGGCGGGTCGATGTCGAATGGTCGCCGCGATCCCGATCGCGAAAAGGCCCGCTGCAGGCGCGCCGCAGGCGATGTGAACCCGCCCACGCACGATGATCCGGTCAGCGATCCGTCAGCGGGAAAGAGAGGAGCCGGGCGACCCGCTGCCATCCGTTGTGGCTGCTTCCTTCCGGACCTGACCAGGTTGGCGGACGCGAACGTCCACCCGACTCCCGGCGCGGCCTATGGCCGGGCGGCGCCGGAAATGCAAGATCAGCGGAAATTGTCGGCGTAGGCCTGCAGCTTCAACCGGCGCGGCGGCGGTTCGTGGACCACAGCGTCGATCCTATGCTTGCGGGCATAGGCGAGCGCCGCTTCCTTGCTGGGAAAGGTCAATTGCACCTGCGGCCGCGTGTCGCCGCTGCCGGCCCAGCCCATCAGCGGATCGGGGCGCTGCGGCTCGGTCGCCGGGAACTCCAAGATCCACTGGTCGGTCAGCGCCTTGCCGGACTGCATGGCGTTTTTCGGGCGCTGGAAGATACGGGCCTGCATGATGCGGTGCTTTCCTCCGGAACGGCGGCCAGATCAAGACCGCTCGAATGCATTCTTCGTCTTCAGGCTGGGCGCCTCGGCCCACGGCGCCTCCGGCCAGCGGTGGCGGGGATAGCGGCCTTTCATCTCGCGGCGCACATCGGCCCAGCTGCCGCGCCAGAAGCCGGGCAGGTCGCGGGTCGCCTGCAACGGGCGCCCGGCCGGGCTGGTGAGCTTGAGCAGCAGCGGCGTGTCGCCGACCATCGGGTGCCGCTCCAGCCCGAACAGCGCCTGCACCCGCACCTCCACCGCCGGGGCATCGTCGCCGGCATAGTCGATCGCGTGGCGGGTGCCCGCCGGGCTGGCGAAATCGCGCGGGGCGAGCCGGTCGAGGCGCTGGCGATCGTCCCAGTCGAGCAGCCCGAGCAGCGCGTCGGTCACCTTCTCGGGCGCGAGCGCAAGGTCGCGCCGCCCGACCAGCAGCGGCGCCAGCCACAGCCCGGCGTCGGCGGCGAGACGCTCGGGCGCGAGCGCGGCGATGCCGGCATGGCGGGCGCGCGCGAGCAGGTTTTTCGGCAGGATATCGGCAAGCTTTTCCACAGCCTTGTCCAGCAGCAGCGCAGCCACCGCGTCTGTATCGGGCTGCGGATCGGGGCCGGTGGCGAGGGTGATCGCGCCGATCCGCCGCTCCAGCCGCGCCTCGACCCGCTGCCCGGTCCAGACGAGGATCGATCGCCGCTCGATGCGGAGGGCCAGCCAGCGCTCGATCTCGGTGATCTCCAGCGGCAGGGCGGCGGTGATCCGCGCGCCCCCGGCGCGGCCCTGCGCATCGCCGATCGCCAGCCATTCGGCCCGCGCCAGTGGCGAGGTCCGGTCGAGCGTGGCACCGCGCCCGCCGGCCGTCAGCCAGTGCTCGCCGGACGGATCGCGGCGGCGGGCGAGATTGTCGGGCAGAGCGAGCGCGAGCAGGATCGCGGCGGGCACAAGGTCGTCCTGCGGGCCGGTCGCGGCGGGCGAGAGGCGCCGGGCCTCGCGCGCCCAGCGGTCGGCCAGCTTGCGGCTGGCCTCGGCACGGGGGGAGCGGTCGGCCCGCCAGCGTTGCAGGCGCTGCGCCAGATCCTCGCCCGGCCCGCCCAGCCCGCGCTCCTGCAACAGCAGCGCCAGCCGTGCGGCCATCTGCTCGGCCCCGCGCTCCGCGCCATGAAGCAGCATCGCCGCCTGCCATGGCGCCATCGGCAGCGCCGCGATGCACCGCCCACGCGGCGTGATCCGCCCGTCCGCATCGAGCGCACCCAGGCTCTCCAGCCGCGCCCGCGCACTCGCCACAGCGGCGCCGGGCGGCGGGTCGAGCCAGCCGAGCGAGGCGGAATCGGCAACACCCCATTGGGCCAGCGCCAGCACCAGCGGCGCGAGGTCGGCGGTCAGCATCTCGGGCGGATCGAACGGCGCGAGGCCGGGATGCGCGGCCTCCTCCCACAGGCGATAGGCGACGCCCGGCCCCTGCCGCGCCGCACGGCCGGCGCGCTGGGCGGCGGCGGCCTGGCTGGCGCGGCGGGTGACGAGATGGCTGGTGCCGGCGGTGGCATCGAACTCGGCGCGGCGGGCAAGGCCGCTATCCACCACCACGCGCACCCCGTCGAGCGTCAGCGAGGTTTCGGCGATCGCGGTGGCGAGCACGATCCGGCGCCGCCCGCCGGGATCGCGACGGATCGCGGCGCGCTGCGCAGCCGGCTCCACCTGACCGTGCAGCGGCAGCACCGGCACGCCGGGCAGCCGCGCCTCGACCCGCTCGCGCACCCGCTCGATCTCGCCGATCCCGGGGAGGAAAGCGAGCAGGTCGCCCTCGGCCTCCTGCCGCCATGCGGTGAGGATCGCGCTCGCCATCGCATCCTCCAGCCGCAGCTCGGGCCGGCTGCCGAGCCATTCGATCCGCAGCGGATGGGCCTTGCCCGCACTCTCGATCACCGGAGCGGAGCCTGCCTCTGGCGACCCCAGCAGCCGGGCGAAGCGGGCTCCGTCAATGGTCGCGGACATCACCACCAGCCGCAGATCCTCGCGCAGCACCGCCTGGCTCTCCAGCGCCAGAGCGAGGCCGAGATCGCTGTCGAGGTGCCGCTCATGCGCCTCGTCGAACAGGATCGCGGACACGCCCGCAAGCTCCTGATCGGCAAGGATACGGCTGACGAAGATCGCTTCGGTGACCACGAGGATGCGGGTCGCGGCCGACTGCCGGCTGTCGAGGCGGGTCAGGTAGCCGACCCGCCCGCCGACCGGCTCCCCCAGCATCTGCGCCATCCGCTCCGCCGCCGCGCGCGCGGCGACGCGGCGCGGGCTGAGCACGATCACCTGCCCGCCGCACCACGGCTCGCCGATCAGCGCGGAGGCGACGGCGGTGGTCTTGCCCGCGCCCGGCGGGGCGATCAGCACGGCGGAAGGGTG
>JACIYY010000006.1 GCA_014359685.1 Porphyrobacter sp.
CGCGCGCCGGTGCCGCAGATAGAGCAGCAGCGCGACCAGATGGTGCCCGGCATAGAGCGCGCGGGCGGCCAGGCCGTCGAATTCCGCCACCATGTCGCCGGCCGCCGCGATCGCCAGCATGATCGCCAGCAGCCGCGCATCGCTGCTGGAATGGCGCAGGACGGCATAGAGCGCGAGCAGCGCGACGGCCGCGCCCTTCACCGGGACCACCCACACGTCCGGCCACGGTCCGGCGCGCAGATAATGGAACGCCAGCGCGGCGGCGATGCTGGCGACCAGAAACAGCCGCTTCTCGGCCAGCGCGCGCGGGGTCCGGGGGCCGGGCATGGCGCCTCCCTTGACGCGCCCGTTCGCCCCGAGCAAGCCCGCGCGCATGAGCGGGCACGACGTGCATATCATCGGCGGCGGTCTCGCCGGCAGCGAGGCCGCCTGGCAGCTCGCCCGGCGCGGGCTGACCGTGCGGTTGTCGGAGATGCGCGGCAGCCCGGCCGGCGACAGCACCCCCGCGCACCAGACCGCTGCGCTGGCGGAGATGGTCTGCTCCAACTCGTTCCGTTCCGACGATGACGAGCGCAACGCGGTCGGCCTGCTCCACCACGAGATGCGGCGGCTCGCTTCGCTGGTGATGCGGGCCGCAGAGGCGGCGCGGGTGCCGGCCGGCTCGGCGCTGGCGGTGGACCGCGACGACTTCAGCCGCTTCGTCCAGCAGGCGCTGGAGGCGCAGCCCAACGTCACCATCGTGCGCGAGCGGATCGACGCCCTGCCCGCCGCCGGCCTGACCATCGTTGCCACCGGTCCGCTGACCGCCGCATCGCTGGCCCACAGCATCGCCGGCGCCGCCGGGGCCGAACACCTCGCCTTCTTCGACGCCATCGCCCCCATCGTCCACCGCGACAGCATCGACATGGACATCGCCTGGGTCCAGTCGCGCTGGAACAAGGGGACAGAGCCCGACGGGCAGGGGCACTACATCAATTGCCCGATGACGAAGGAGCAGTACCTCGCCTTCCATCGCGGGCTGATCGAAGGCGAAAAGACCAGCTTCAAGGAATGGGAGGCCAGCACCCCCTATTTCGACGGGTGCATGCCGATCGAGGTGATGGCCGAGCGCGGGGTGGACACGCTGCGCCACGGGCCGATGAAGCCGGTCGGGCTGGATGATCCGCGCACCGCCTGCGCCGAGTTCCCGCAGGGGCGCTGGCCCTATGCCGTGGTCCAGCTGCGCCAAGACAATGCGCTGGGCACCTTGTGGAACATGGTCGGCTTCCAGACCAAGCTCAAGCATGCCGAACAGGTGCGGCTGTTCCGCACCATTCCGGGTCTGGAGAAGGCCGAATTCGCGCGGCTGGGCGGGCTGCACCGCAACACCTTCCTCCATGCGCCGGTGCTGCTCGACCGTCAGCTGCGGCTCAAGGCCGCGCCGCATCTGCGCTTCGCCGGCCAGATCACCGGCTGCGAAGGCTATGTCGAAAGCGCCGCGATCGGCCTTCTCGCCGGGCTGATGACGGCGGCCGAGCGGAGCGGCGAGCGGTGGAGCGCGCCGCCGCGCACCACCGCGATGGGCGCGCTGCTGGCGCATATCACCGGCGATGCGGAGGCGGCGGACTATCAGCCGATGAACGTCAATTTCGGCCTGTTCCCGCCGCTGCCGGCGGTCAGGAAAACGGCGCGAAAGGAAGCCTATACCGCGCGCGGCAAGGCCGATTTCGGCGCTTGGCTGGAGGTGATGCGGGTTCCGGCTTGAGGGTGCAGCCCGCTCAGCAATTGCAGCGCGGGCTGGCGCGCGGGCGCGGGGCGGTGGTGGCGAATTCGCGCGGGTCGAGTTCGCGGTCGCCGTCGGCATCGGCCTGGTCGAACCGCTCGCCGGTGGCGACCGCCCATTCCTCGAAGGTCAACAGGTTGTTGCCGTCCTTGTCGAGCCGGCGGAAGGCGGGGGTGCGGCTCGCCAGCATCTCGTTGCGGGTGATCCTGAGGTCGCGGTCGCGGTCGTAGCGGAAGAAACGGCGCTGTTCGCGCGACAGCTCGCTCGCCTCGGGCGGAGCGGGGCCGCGCAGGCCGGCGACATCGGCGCTGGGCAGCACATCGGGCGGCGGGGCGGCCGCGGTCGGCTCGGGCGGAGGGGCGCCCTCCTCCACCGCGGCGCGGCCCTGCAGCCAGAACAGGCCCACGCCGACCATCACCAGCGCCATGATTGCGCCCAGCACCATCCGGTTCATCGCCTTCACCTTCCGGCCACGGTCTAGCGGCCGACAAGGCCGATCCGCAAGGCGGCAGCGGCGGCGCCCCGGCCCGCCAGCAGCGGCCCGCCGCCGCGCCGCACCGCGCGCGCCCCCAGCCCGGCCAGCACCGCCAGCGGGCGCAGCGCGCGCGGC
>JACIYY010000060.1 GCA_014359685.1 Porphyrobacter sp.
CGAGACGCCCAGCATCGCCGAGCTGGAGGCGGGCGGGCAGGAGGCCCTGTTCGCCGCCCCCGCTCCACCCCCGCCCCCGCCGCCGCCGCCCGCCGAGGCCGCGCAGCCCTATCGCGTGCTGGCGCGCAAATACCGGCCGCAGACCTTCAGCCAGCTGATCGGGCAGGAGCCGATGGTCCGCACCCTCGCCAATGCAATCGAGCGCGACCGGCTGGCCCATGCCTTCCTGATGACCGGGGTGCGCGGGGTCGGCAAGACCTCGACCGCGCGGCTGATCGCCAAGGCGCTCAACTGCATCGGCCCGGACGGGCAGGGCGGGCCGACGATCGACCCGTGCGGCCAGTGCGAGCCGTGCCAGGCCATCGCCGAGGGCCGCCATATCGACGTGATCGAGATGGACGCCGCCAGCCACACTGGCGTCGACGATGTGCGAGAGATCATCGAGGCAGTGCGCTATTCGGCGGTCAGCGCCCGCTACAAGATCTACATCATCGACGAAGTGCACATGCTCAGCCGCAACGCCTTCAACGCGTTGTTGAAGACGCTTGAGGAGCCGCCGGCGCATGTAAAATTCCTGTTCGCCACCACCGAGGTGGAGAAACTGCCGGTCACGGTGCTCAGCCGCACCCAGCGTTTCGACCTGCGCCGCATCCCCGGCCCGATGCTGCAGGACCACTTCGCCAGCGTCTGCCGGCAGGAAGGGGTCGCGGCGGAGGACGAGGCGCTGGCGATGATCGCCGCCGCCGCCGAAGGCTCGGTGCGCGACGGCCTGTCGATCCTCGACCAGGCGATCGCCCATGCCGACCTGTCGGGCGGGGAGGGCGGCGCGATCACGGTGACGGCGCAACGGGTGCGCGACATGCTGGGGCTGGTCGACAAGTCCGCGCGCCGGGCGCTGTTCGCCGCGCTGCTGGCCGGCGAGCCGGCGGCGATGCTGGACGAGGTGGAGCGCCAATATGGCCTGGGGGTCGATCCGCTGGCGCTGCTGCGCTCGCTGATGGAGCTGACCCACCGGGTGGCGCTGGCGCAGGTCGGCGGTGGCAGGGTCGATGCGCCCTCGCTGGAGGAGCGCGCCGACATCGAAGGCTGGGCGCAGCGCCTGTCCGCAGGCCAGGTCCATCGCCTGTGGCAATTGCTGCTGAAGGGGCATGACGAGGTGCGGACCGCGCCCGACCCGCTGGCCAGCGTGCAGATGGCGCTGCTGCGCGTGCTCCACGCCGCCGACCTGCCCGATCCCGGCACGCTGGCGCGCCAGCTGGGCGAGA
>JACIYY010000061.1 GCA_014359685.1 Porphyrobacter sp.
TGGCCCGGTGGCGCCGCCCGTCGCCGCGCCATCGACGCGGCCCTGGCACCCGGCGGGGCGCTCGATCCGCTGCGCCCTGGCGCGGCGGGCGGCGTCGCCGGCTGGGTTGCTGAGGCGGATCCGTCAACGACCGCTCCCGCTGTGGTCGAGCTGGCCATCGCCAGCGACGATCCCGACGAGCTGACGCTGCGCCAGGCGCGGCTGCTGGGCACTGCCGATCTTATCCTGTTCGATCCCGCCATCGCCCCGGCGATCCTCGATCGCGCGCGCGCCGATGCCGTGCGCCGGCCGCTGGGTGCGGCCACGCCCGCTCTGCCCTCCGGAGCCCTGGTGGTGATCCTGCGCCGCGCCTGATCTGTGCCGGTCGGAGCCGATTACAGTCATTTAACTTAAGCTGACGGGGGCGGGCCGGCAGGGTCGCGGCGGCGGGGGAGCACTGAGGTTCCTCCGCAACATCGGAGCCTGCTCATGAACCTGCCCAAGATCGACCTCGCCAGCCTTCCCGACCTCGACACCCTCACCGGCCTGTTCGGCGCGCGCCAGCCGGGCCACGACGATTCGGTCGTCATCATCGCGACCTTCGTTTACGAAGTCGGCGCGCGGACCATCGGCTGACCGGAGCGGCGGCCATGCGGACCACCCCCGCCCCCGCCCCCATCCCGTTGTCGCCGGCCGATCCCGGCCGGCGGCAGCGGGCGCAGGCCGCGATGCGCGCGGCCGCGGCCGCATGGCGCGCCGACCCTGCCGTGGGCGCGATTCTGGCGGAGCTGGAGCGCTTCGGCGCCGGCGCTCCACTGGAGGGCTGCCCACGGCTGGAGGCGCTGGTCACGGATACCGCGAGTGCCCCGGCCTTCGCCGCCGCATGGTGCCGCCAGCAGGCCGCTGCGCTGGGGCGCGAACCGCTCGGCCTGCCGGCGTTCCGTCACGCCTTCGACGGGACCATTTCGACCCTGCTGCTGGCGCGCTCCGGCCGGGCGCAGCTGATCCTCCATGCCCGCGAGCCGGGCGCGGCGACTTTCGGCGCGGTGCGCTTCACTGATGGGGTGCGTTTCGATGCGGTGCTGGCCGGCGCGGCAGAGGCGCGCATCGTGCGCCGCACGGTGGGCCCGGCCGCTGCACAGCAGCCGTTCCATGCCGAGGCGCTGGCCTTGCGCCCCGGTGCCCGGCTGGCGCTCGACCTCAACCAGGAGGCGCTGCAGCTGCTGGCCACAAGCCGCCGGCTGGTCACGCTGCGGCTGCACCGCTTCGCCGCCGATCCCACCCCCAGCCGCGAGCATCGGCTCCCGGACGGGGCGCTGCTCCACCAGTCGGCGGGCAGCATCGCCGACAGCCGGCGCGAGATGATGCTGGCGCTGCTTGGCCGCATGGAGGTGGCGCAGGCGGCGCCGCTGATGGCCGCGATGGCGCTGGAGCACGGCGACGCCTCGCTGCGCTGGCAGGCGCTGCGTGAATGCCTCGCCCTCGACAGCGCCGCCGGATTCCGCGCGCTGGTGGCGGTCGCCCGCCGCGCCGGCGACCCGCTCGCCGCCCCCGCCGGTGCGCTGCGCACGCAGCTGGTGGAAGCGCACCCCGAACTGCTGGCGCTGGAGACCGACCCATGCCGCGCGTGATCGCCGCTGACGAGTTACCCTGCCAGGACGCAACCGTGGCCGCTCCGGCCGAACTCGGCGAGTGCTGCGCCGCGCTCGAACAGGCGGGCTTCGATCCGCGCGACGAGGGCAGCCTGCTGCACGCTGCCGGCTGGCTGGCGCGCCTTGCCGCCAACCGGACGTTCCTCGCCGACCTGTTGCTGGAGGAGCTGCGCGGCCGCCATCGCGGCCCGGATCCCGCCACAATCTATGGCCCGCAGGTGGTGATGCTGTCCTCGCTGGAGCGCGATTTCTTCCTGCGCGCCAACATCTGGCCCTCGCCAGCCGAGCATCTGTTCCGCGCCAGCGGCGGCTCGGCCTTCGTCTATGAATTGCCGCACGACCACAATTTCGACTTCCTCACCTGCGGCTATTTCGGCCCCGGCTATATCTCCGACTATTGGGAATATGATCATGCGGCGGTGGCCGGCGTGGTCGGCGAACCGGCCGGCCTGCGCTTCGTGGAGCGCTCGCAGCTCAGCCCCGGCAAGCTGATGCACTACCGCGCCCACCGCGATGTCCATGCGCAGCTTCCGCCGCCGTCGCTGTCGGTGTCGCTCAACATCATGGATGCTGCTGCACCCACTGGCTGGCGCGACCAGTATCGCTTCGACACCGACAACGATCGGATCGCCCAGGTGCTCAGCTCCGGCTCGGCCGAGGTGTTCCTGCGGATCGCGGTCGGGCTGGGCGGCGACGAAGCCCGCGACTTCGCCGAGCGCTTTGCCGCCCATCATCCGCAGGACCGGATGCGGCTGGTCGCGCTGGAGGCGCAGGCTGGGGTGCTGGACGAGACCGAGCGCGATGCGCTGTGGGCGCGGGCGGAACGCTCCGGCAGCCGGCTGGTCGCGGCCGAGGCGGTGGCCCGGCGGCGGCTGCTCGAGCGCACCTGAAGGGGGGCCTGAATCCGAGGCTCTGCCTGCCGTTTACAGCACCCCGCCGGCCAGCCGGTCGATCGCCGCCTGCAGGATCACCGCCGCCGCGTGGCTGTCGATCCGCTCGGCCCGGCGGGCGCGGCTCATGTCCATGGCGATGAGGTCGCGCTCGGCCGCGGCGGTGGACCAGCGCTCGTCCCACAACAGCACCGGCAGGCCGATCGGGGCGAGATTGCGGGCAAAGGCGCGGCTCGCCTGCGCGCGCGGGCCGGCCGAACCGTCCATGTTCAGCGGCAGGCCGACGACGATGCCGCGAACCCGCCGCTCGGCCACCAGCGCCTCCAGCGCCGCGCGGTCGCGGGCGAACCTGCCGCGCGGCAGGGTCTTGCCCGCACCGGCGAAGCTCCAGCCGGCATCGCAAAAGGCGGTGCCGATGGTCCGCGTGCCCAGGTCCAGCCCCATCAGCACACCGCCTGCGGGCAGCGCGGCGGCGAAGTCGGCCGCCGCTTCGGTCACCGGCGGCGGGTTCTCGCCCGCTGCGCCGGCTCCGCCTAGCGGGCCTGCCATCCGCGCACCCGTCGCGCCACGTCCTCGCGCACATTCTGCCAGAACAGGGGGATGTCATAGACGTGATAATTGTTGCCCGGCAGCACATAGGGGCCAAGCTCGGGCGGCTCGCCGATCAGCAGCAACCCGCGCTCGTCGCAGCGGGCGGGGACGGAACCGGGCACCAGCACCCCGTCGGCCATGTCGGCATCGGGTTTCAGCGTGCCCAGATTGGCGCTCGCCGGGGCCGCGTCGTTCAGCGTGCCGGTCAGCGGGTTGAGGCACAGGATCGGGCTGTCGCCGCGCGGCTGCCCGTCAAAGCCGGTGGAGGCGCGGTAGCTCTCCAGCACCTGCCCCGGATCGGCCGGCTCGGCGAAGCTCGACCAGCTGGCGATGCAGCCCCCCTGGTCGGGCGTGGCGCAGGCCGGCAGGCCCAGCGCTGGCAGATCGTGTTCGACCGAGATCGGCCAGCCGACCGCATAGACCGCCGCCACGCGATCCTCCAGCGGAGTGCCGGCGATCCGCTGGCGCAGCAGCCGGATCACGTGCAGCGCGCCCTGGCTGTGCCCGGCGATGACGATCGGGGTGCCGGGCGCCACGCTGTCGAGGAAATAGGTGAAGGCCTGGTCGATGTCGCGATAGGCGGCGTCGATCGCCCGGCCCGCCTCCGGCGCGGTGGTCAGGAACGCCCCGAAGGTCGCCTGCCGGTAACGCGGCGCCCAGATCTCGCGCGCCTGGCCGAACGGGCTGGCGAGGCCGCGCAGGAACAGCCGCGCCCGCCGCTGCGATCGCTCGTCATCCAGCGGCGCGTTCCAGCGGGTCCGCTCCAGGTAGCTGGTGGGGTGGACGAAGAACAGCGCGAAGGGCGGTGGCGCTTGCGCCTCGTCCGCCGCCGCCGGCTCCGCCCCGGTCGCAGAGGGCGAGGGGCGAGGAGCGGCCGGATCGACAGGCGCGGCGGCTCCTTCGGCTGCCGCCTCCGCCACGATCCCGCCGGCTGCCTCGTCCGCCACCACCGGCGCGACGCCGGGCTGGAAGCGGGCGGGATCGGTCCCCTCGTCCTTGCCGGGGCGCGAGAACCACATCGCCGGATCGGCGTAGGCGTTGCTCGCCAGCGCGCCCTGCTCCTCGAACTCGGCGGTCGGGACGAAGGCGATCTCGGTCAGCTCCTCGGCCCAGATCCGCAGCGCCAGCAGCGCCGCAAGCGCGAGCAGCACCAGCGCGACAATGACATAGAGGAACCTACGCGCCATCGCCACCGCCACCGCAATCCGCGCCGGCGCCGGGCCGCTCTTTCTGGTCGGCGCGTTCCGAGCGGCGCTCCAGCGCCACCTTGATCATCGCCATCAGCGGGTCGGCGAGGAACAGACCCAGGATGCCGAACAGCACGCTCATGATCAGCTGCGCTGCCAGCACCAGCGCCGGCGCCAGGTCGACCGTCCTTCGGGCGATCAGCGGAATCACGACATAGCCGTCGAAGGTCTGCACCAGCAGATAGACGAAGATCGTGTAGAACCCCATGTCGACGCTGCCGGAGAACCCGACCGTGACCATCAGCAGCCCCGACGTGACTGCGCCGATATTGGGAATGAAGGCCAGCAGCCCGGTCAGGATGCCCAGCAGCGCGGCCATCGGCACGCCGTAGGCCCACAGCATGATCCAGGTGAACAATCCTTCGAACAGCATCCCCACCAGCCGCCCGGCCATCAGCCGGCGCATCGTCTCGGCCATCCGCGCCAGGGTAATGTGGAACTCGGCGCGCTCCTCGCGCGGCAGCATCCACGCCAGGCCTCGCTCGTAGAGGCGCGGCTCGAAGGCGATATAGATGCCGATGATCAGGATCAGCAGCAGCAGGGTGCCAGCACCGATGATGCCGCCGATCGCGCTGGTCACCATGCCGACCCCGCTCATCAGCTCGCCGGCAAACCTCTGCACGTCGGCGGCGGTGATGGCGAAGCCCTGCGCCTGCAGCCAGCCGAGCAGCCGCGCGGCCTGGGTGCCGACGATGTCCGGGAGCCGCGCCGCCTCCTGCGAGATCTGCGAGCCGGCGAAGATCGCCAGCCAGGCGAAGAACGCCACCGCCGCGATCAGCACGATGCCGATCCGCAGCCCGCGCCCGATCGGCAGCACCCGGCCGAGCAGCCGCGCCCCGCCATCGACCAGAGCGGCGAACACCATCGCCCCGAAGATCACCAGCAGCGATTGCGCGATGTAGACCGCCAGCAGGGCGAGCCCCACGACCGCCACCCAGATGCCGGCGCGCCTCGCCTCCAGCCTCAGCTCCGGACTGGTGATGCCGGCGGGGCTGGCGCGGTCGTCCACGTCCTGGACGGGGCGCCGCCCGGTGGGCTCAAGGCGCGCCATCGCCGGTCCGCTCGACCGCCGCGCCGCTGCCACGCAGCGGCGGCCGCAGCGAGGTCCATGCCCGGCCCTCGCGCAGCGCGCCGAACCAGCTCAGCGGGTTCCAGCCCGCGCCGCCATTGAGCGAGAAGGTGACGAACTCCGCCCGCCCGCCGATATCGGCGATCGGCACCGGCCCGCCAAGGCCGTTGCCGAAGGGCAGGGCCGGGGCGCGGCTGTCGGCGGAATGGTCGCGGTTGTCGCCCATCAGGAAGACGTGGTCCTCCGGCACGGTGATCTCGTCGAAATCATCGAGCGGATTGTCGGTGCGATGGTCGATGATCAGGTAGCTGGCGCCGCCCGGCAGCGTCTCGCGATAGGTCGGCGGCTCGTACACTTCGCGCCCGTCGGCCAGCCGCACCCGATAAGCCTCGAAGGCGGCCAGGCACGGGCGGCCGTCGCACATCTGCCGATCGGCGACCGGAATCCGCACCGGCGGCTCGACCGCCTGCGGCACCGCCTCCCCGTTGAGGATGATCTGCCCGTCGACCATGGCGATCCGGTCGCCGGGGCGCGCGACGACCCGCTTGATGTAATCCTCCGCATGGCCGGGCGGCACGGCGATGACGATATCGCCGTAATCGGGCGTGGCCAGCGCGATCCGCCAATCGGCGCGGGGCAGCAGGTGAAAGCTGGCCGACACCCAGCTCCAGCCATAGGGATATTTGGACACCACCAGCCGATCGCCCACCAGCAGCGTGGGGACCATGGAGATGCTGGGGATGTAGAACGGCTTGGCCACCAGCGTGTGGAAGGCCAGCACCCCCAGCAGCATCAGCACCAGCCCGCGCAGCTCGGCCAGCCAGTTGACGCGCGCCGCCGCGCCGGCCGGCTTGGCTTCAGGCTCGGCCTCGGCTGCGGCCGGCGGTTCGGGGTCGGTGGTGCGCTCGCTCACGGGGTCGGTCGCAGGGGAGATGCCGGGGACGGAGCTCATAGGGGCCGGGCCTCGAGGATGACAAAGGCCTGCGCCCATGGGTGATCGTCGGTGAGGGTCAGGTGAACGATCACCTCATGGCCGTGCGGCACCCGTTCGGCAAGAATCTTCGCCGCTCCTCCGGTCAGTTGCAGCGTCGGCGCACCCGACGGCCCGTTCACGACGCCGATATCCTTGTGGAACACCCCGCGCGAGAAGCCCGTGCCGATCGCCTTGGCGAACGCCTCCTTGGCGGCCCAGCGCTTGGCGTAGGTGCCGGCGCGGGTCAGCGGCCGGCGCGCGGCCCTGGCCCGCTCGACCTCGGTGAAGCAGCGCGCCTCGAACTTGGCGCCCCAGCGCTCGAGCGAGGCCGCGATCCGTTCGATGCTGGCAAGGTCGGAACCCAGGCCGATGATCATGCCGATCCCTTGTCGCTGCCGCTTACCGGGCGGCATCCATCAGCTCGCGCATCTGCCGCACCGCCGCCTCCAGCCCTGTGAACACCGCCTCGCCGATCAGATAATGGCCGATATTCAGCTCGGCCAGATGCGGGATGGCGGCGATCGGCTGGACATTGTCGTAGGTCAGGCCGTGGCCGGCATGGGGTTCGATCCCGGTCTTCACGGCGAGCGCGGCCAGGTCGGCCACGCGCCGCAGCTCGGCGGCGCGCCGCTCGCCCGTGGCATGGGCATATTCGCCGGTGTGGAACTCGACCACCGGCGCGCCCAGCCGCATTGCGGCATCGAGCTGCCGCTCGTCCGGGGCGATGAACAGGCTGACGCGGATGCCGGCGTCCATCAGGCGCGTCACCACCGGGGCCAGCTGGTTGTGCAGCCCGGCCGCATCAAGCCCCCCCTCGGTGGTGCGCTCCGCGCGCTTTTCGGGCACGATGCAGGCGGCGTGGGGGCGGTGGGCGAGGGCGATGCGGACCATCTCCTCCGTCGCGGCCATCTCCAGATTCAGCGGCAGGTCGGTCGCGTCCTGGATCCGGCGCAGGTCGTCATCGCGGATATGGCGGCGATCCTCGCGCAGATGGGCGGTGATGCCATCGCCGCCGACGCTGGCGACGATCGCGGCGGCGCGCACCGGGTCGGGATGATCGCCGCCGCGCGCATTGCGGATCGTGGCGACGTGGTCGATGTTAACGCCCAGACGCAGCCGGCCAGGCCGCGCCGCCCCATCCGGTGCGGCGGTCACGCCGGGCGGCTGCCGGGCTTGGTTACCGGCAGCGCGGCCAGCTCCGGCGGCAGCGAATCCTCGGCGTAGGTGGGGAAGTTGATCTGCACCAGCGGGTAGAAGGGCACGCCCAGATCGACCGTGCCGCCCGACCTGTCCACCAGCGCCGCCG
>JACIYY010000062.1 GCA_014359685.1 Porphyrobacter sp.
CAACAAGGATGACCGACTGATGGCCGAGACGCGCACCGAAACCGACACGATGGGCGCGATCGACGTGCCCGCCGACCGCCTGTGGGGCGCGCAGACGCAGCGCAGCCGCGAGAACTTCCGCATCGGCGGGGAGCGGATCCCGCTGCCGGTGGTGCACGCGCTGGGCACGATTAAGCGCGCCGCCGCGCTGACCAACCACCGGCTCGGGCTGCTCGACGAAAAACTCGCCAACGCCATCGCCGCCGCCGCCGCCGAGGTCGCCGCCGGCACTCTCGACGATCATTTCCCGCTGGTCGTGTGGCAGACCGGGTCGGGCACCCAGTCGAACATGAACGCCAACGAGGTGATCGCCAACCGCGCCAATATCGCGCTCGGCGGCCAGCCGGGCACCAAGTCGCCGGTCCATCCCAACGATCATTGCAACATGAGCCAGTCGTCCAACGACACCTTCCCCAGCGCGATCCATGTCGCCGCTGCGGGCGAGGTGACGCGCAGCCTGCTGCCGGCGCTGCGCCGGCTGCATGGCGAGCTGGCCGCCAAGGCGCAGGCCTGGGCGCACATCATCAAGATCGGCCGCACCCACACCCAGGACGCGACCCCGCTGACGCTGGGGCAGGAATTTTCCGGCTATGCCCGGCAGGTCGAGGCCGGGATCGCGCGGCTGGAGCTGACGCTGCCCGGCCTGTTCGAGCTGGCGCAGGGCGGCACGGCGGTGGGCACCGGCCTCAACGCGCCCAAAGGCTTTGCCGAAGGGGTGGCGGAGGAGATCGCCAAGGCCACCGGCCTGCCCTTCGTCACCGCCCCCAACAAGTTCGAGGCGCTGGCATCGGAAGACGGGCTGGTGTTCGCGCATGGGGCGATCAACGCGCTTGCCGCCGCGCTCTACAAGATCGCCAACGACATCCGCTTTCTCGGCTCCGGCCCGCGCTCGGGGCTGGGCGAGCTGGCGCTGCCCGAGAACGAGCCCGGCTCCTCGATCATGCCGGGCAAGGTCAACCCGACCCAGTGCGAGGCCATGACGCAGGTCTGCGCGCAGATCTTCGGCAATCACGCGACGCTGACCTTCGCCGACAGCCAGGGCCATTTCGAGCTCAACGTCTATCGCCCGGTGATCGCGTTCAACTTCCTGCAATCGGTCAAGCTGATGGCCGATGCGGCGGACAGCTTCACCGCCAACCTGCTGACGGGGCTCCAGCCGCGCGAGGACAACATCAAGCGCGGGCTCGACAATTCGCTGATGCTGGTGACCGCGCTGGCGCCCACGATCGGCTATGACAAGGCCGCCGCCATCGCCAAGACCGCGCACAGGCAGGGGCTGACGCTGCGCGAGGCGGCGATCGCCAGCGGCCATGTCAGCGGCGAGACGTTCGACCGCGTGGTCCGGCCGGAGACGATGCTCGGCCCCGACGCCTGAGCGACCCGGTGGCCGCGCCCTACCATCCGCCGGTCAAGCACTCGGTGGAGGTCGCCGGGCACCGCACCTCGATCAGCCTGGAGCCGCTGTTCTGGCAGATGCTGCGCGACGCCGCGCAGCACGAAGGGGTGGCGCTCAGCACGCTGGTGGCGCGGATCGATGCCGAGCGCATCCGTGCCCCCCGGCCGCCGGGGCTGGCCGGGGCGGTGCGGCTGTGGCTGGTGGCGCGCCTGCTCGATGACGCACCGCCGGGCGCCGGTCAGTAGGTCGCGGGCGGATCGCTGGCCGGGAAGCTCTCGTCGCTGGCTTCGTCGGCAGCGGTCCACGCCCGGCGCGGAGGGTCGCCCATTGCCTCCGGCCCGGCATCGCGGATTCGGGCGAAGTTCTCATCATCCCCCTGCCCGCTGGCAAAGGCCACCCCGCCATCGCCCCTGCTGCCGGAGAAATACCGGTATCCCGCATATCCCAGCGCGCCCAGCGCCGCCAATCTGATCAGACTCATGGTGCCTGCCTTTCATTCATGCACCATCCAACGCGCAGGCGCCGCGATGGTTCATGAGCCCTGCCGGACCGGGGCAGAATTGCTGCGCCGCAACACGAATCGGCTTGCCGGCCACGCGCCGCCCCGGTAATCCGCCACGCCATGACCAGCACCCGCAAACCGATCCGCAAGGCCGTGTTCCCCGTCGCGGGGCTGGGCACCCGCTTCCTGCCGGCGACCAAGGCCATCCCCAAGGAGCTGCTGCCGATCGTCGATCGACCGCTGATCCAGTATGCGGTCGAAGAGGCGCGCGAGGCGGGGATCGAACAGATGATCTTCGTCACCGGCCGGGGCAAGACCGCGCTGGTCGAGAATTTCGACATCGCCTACGAGCTGGAAGCGACGATGGCCGCGCGGGGCAAGGACCTGTCGGTGCTCGATCCGACCCGCTTCACCCCCGGCAACCTCATCACCGTGCGCCAGCAGGTGCCGATGGGCCTCGGCCATGCGGTGTGGTGCGCGCGTGCCATCGTCGGCGACGAGCCCTTCGCGGTGCTGCTGCCCGACGAGCTGATGGTCGGCACGCCCGGCTGCACCGCGCAGATGGTGGAGGCCTATAACGAGGTCGGCGGCAACCTGATCTCGGTGCTCGAAGTGCCGATGGAGGAGGTCTCCAGCTACGGCGTGATCGACCCGGGCGAAAGCCGCGGTGCGCTGACCGAAGTGCGCGGGCTGGTCGAAAAGCCCAGGGTCGAAGACGCGCCGTCGAACAAGATCGTCTCGGGCCGCTACATCCTCCAGCCGGAGGTGATGCGCGCGCTGGAATCGCAGGAAAAGGGCGCGGGCGGAGAGATCCAGCTGACCGATTCGATGGCCAAGATGATCGGCCATCAGCCGTTCCACGCGGTCACCTTCAAAGGCCGCCGGTTCGATTGCGGCAGCAAGACCGGCTTTGTCGAGGCGACCCTGGCGCTGGCGCTGGAGCGCGAGGATATGGGCGCGGAAGTCCGCAAGATCGCCGAGCGCCTGCTCGCCCGCTGACTGCCCGGCCCCGATCTGCGATCGAGGCCGCCGCACTGAGGCGGCGAAGATCGGCGGCGTGACGCTGCAGATCGTGCGTGATTGGTCGATCCGGTGCAACGCCCGGAGTCGCGGTTGCGCAGGCCGGGTTGCCTAGGACCGGCAAGCTCGAGGTCCCCGCCAGTCTCGGCATCGCCGCGTTGCCGGGCAGATGCCCCGAGCTGAACCCGGGTCGAGAACATCTGGCCGTTCATGCGCGACAACTGGCCCTCCAACCCGTGTCTTCACATTCCACGACACATCGTCGACCGCTGCTGCCAAGCCTGCAACGAGCTCGTCGACCAGCCCTCGCGCTTCACTCCGCCGCCAGCGTGACGAAGCTGTCGATCACCCGTTTGGTGCCGCTGGTCTCGAAGGCGATCTCCAGCCGGTTCCCTTCCTGCCCGATGACCGCGCCATAGCCGAACTTGTCGTGGAACACGCGCGCGCCGATGGCAATGTCGCCGCGCGGGCGAGCGGCGAAGCTGGCGGCGCTGCGGGTGGTTTCGCGGATGCGCGCCGGCGCCGTGTCGTAGCCGGTGGCGAGCGCGCGCTGCCAGCCGGGGCCGCGGGCCTGCGCCCGGCCGGGCGCGGCGGTGGACAGATGCGCGAAGGGATCCTCGGTCTCGGTCCAGTTGGCCCGCCACAGGCTGGCGCCGCCGGTCATGCTGGTTTCGGCCGCGACATGGTCGGCCGGCAGTTCGCCGACGAAGCGGCTGGGGATTGAGCTGGTCCACTGGCCATAGATGCGCCGGTTGGCCGCGTGCAGGATGGTGCAGCGGCGCCGGGCGCGGGTGATCGCGACATAGGCGAGGCGCCGCTCCTCCTCCAGACTGGCGAGCCCGCCCTCGTCGAGCGCACGCTGGCTGGGGAACACCCCTTCCTCCCAGCCGGGCAGGAAGACGTGGTCGAATTCCAGCCCCTTGGCGGCATGGATGGTCATGATCGTGACCTTCTGGGTGTCGTCGGCGGCTTCGTTGTCCATCACCAGCCCGACATGTTCGAGGAAATCGCCCAGCGTCGGGTACTCCTCCATCGCACGCGCCAGCTCGGCCAGGTTCTCGGCCCGCCCGGCGCTTTCGGGCGTGCGGTCGGCGGCCAGCATGGCATCGTAGCCGCTCTCCTTCAGCACCACCCGCAGCAATTCGGACGGCGTGACCTGCGCGGCAAGCTCGCGCCAGCGCAGGAAGTGGCGCATCAGCGCGCCGATGGTGGCGCCGGCACGCGCCGGCAGCTCGTCGCTGTCGGCGAGGTGCAGCGCAGCGGCGGCGAGGGGAAGGCCGCTGCGCCGGGCATGGCTGTGCATCTTTTCCAGCGTCTTGGCGCCGAGCCCGCGCTTGGGCTGATTATAAATCCGCTCGAAGGCGAGGTCGTCGGCCGGCTGGGCGATCACGCGCAGATAGGCCAGCGCATCGCGGATCTCGGCCCGCTCGTAGAAGCGGAAGCCGCCGACGATGCGGTAATTGAGGCCGATCTGGATGAACCGGTCCTCGAACTCGCGGGTCTGGTATTGCGCCCGCACCAGGATCGCGACGCGGTCGAGCGGGGCGCCCTCCCGCTCCAGCCGCTCGATCTCCTCGCCGACCCGGCGGGCCTCCTCCGGCCCGTCCCATACGCCGATGACGCGCACCTTCTCGCCGCCGCCGGCCTCGGTCCACAAGGCCTTGCCGAGGCGGTCGCGGTTGGCGGCGATCAGCCCGGAGGCGGCAGCGAGGATCTGCGGGGTGGAGCGATAGTTCTGTTCCAGCCGGATCACTGCCGCGCCGGGAAAATCCTTCTCGAAGCGCAGGATGTTGGCCACCTCCGCGCCGCGCCAGGAATAGATCGACTGGTCGTCATCCCCGACCACGCACAGGTTCCGGCGTTCCTGCGCCAGCAGCCGCAGCCACAGATACTGGACCGCATTGGTGTCCTGATATTCGTCCACCATGATGTATTTGAAGCGCCGCTGGTACTGCTCCAGCACGTCGCGGTGGCGGCGCAGGACGTTTAGCATGTGCAGCAGCAGATCGCCGAAATCGCAGGCGTTCAGCGCCAGCAGCCGCCGCTGATAGGCCTCGTAGAATTGCTGCCCGCGCCCATCGGCGAAGCTTTCGTTCTCCACCGCGCCGAGATCGGACGGATTGAGCCCGCGATTCTTCCAGCCGTCGATCAGCCCGGCCAGCTGGCGGGCGGTCCAGCGCTTCTCGTCCAGGCCATTGTCGAGGATCAATTGCTTGAGCAGGCGCAGCTGGTCGTCGGTGTCGATGATCGTGTAATTGGCTTGCAGCCCCGCCAGTTCGGCGTGTTTGCGGAGCATTCTGGCGCAGATCGAATGGAACGTGCCCAGCCACGGCATGCCTTCCACAGCCTCGCCGATCAGCTCGCCCACCCGGTGGCGCATCTCGCGTGCGGCCCGGTTGGTGAAGGTGACGCACAGGATCTCCGAAGGCCAGGCCCGCCGGGTGCCGACCAGCCATGCGAGCCGGGCGGTCAGGGCGGCGGTTTTCCCCGTACCGGCGCCCGCCAGCATCAGCACCGGCCCCTCCGTGGTCAGCACCGCCTGGCGCTGCGGCGGGTTCAGCCGCGCAAGCCATGGCGGGGTGTCCGCAGCGGGGCCGGGATCGGGGGGGAGCGGACTGTCGGTCACGGCGAACAGCTAGGGAACAACGGCTGGTCGCGCAAGCCTGCCGGGTCGCCCCGGCGCAGCGGCGGCGCCGGAACCCTGCCGTCCGGTGGCCCGTTGGGGCCGCCGTAGGACGAGTTACCACAGATCAAGGAGAGTTCGAGATGCGCAAGATCATGCTGGCCGGTGCCGCCGCTGCGGCGTTCACCTTCGGCGCCATGCCCTCGGTCATCAGCGCCCAGACCGCCGCTGCCCCCGATGCCTCCACCAACAGCGTTGCCGACAAGCGGGAGATGAGCGCTCAGGAACGGGCGGAATATGATTCATGGCCGCCCGAGACGCGCGCGATGTATGATGCGCTGGAGCCCGACTATCAGGCCTATTACTGGACGCTTACGCCCGAACAGCGTGAGGCCTACGCCTATCTGACCGACGAGCAGCGCGCCCAGCTCGCAGGGCTCACGCCCGAGCAGCAGGCTCAGGCGTGGGCCTCGATCACGGCCCAGGTCCGCTCGATGCAGAGCGGGGCTGCGGCAAGCCCGGGCAGCACCGCTACTCCGCCGACGGCGGGGACGAGTGGGACCACCGGGATGAGCGGCATGGCCGGGCACAGCGGCACGGCGGATGACAGCGGGATGTCGGGCACCACCGGAGCCACCGGCACCGCTGGCACCTCCGGCACCAGCGGCATGGCTGGCACCAGCGGGATGGCCGGCCACAGCGGCATGGCCGGCATGTCCGGCACCGCTGGCATGGCCGGCGCCAGCGGAACGGCGAGCGGGTCGACAATGCCGCCGCCCACGGGTCAGGCGATGCCGAGCGCGCGTGCCGGCATGACCAGCAGCGCGACCGGGAACGTCCAGTTCACCCGCACCGAGATGGTGCAGCCGACGCCCAATGCGCAGCGTCCGTCCGAATATCCGGTCTGCACCGCGCAGCGCCAGGACAGCTGCATCAATCGCAGCGCGGCTCGCGAGCGCTGATCGCTCCCACCGCAGCGCCAGCGCGCCAAAAGGGCTGCCCGGAGCGATCCGGGTGGCCCTTTACGCGTCCGGCTGCGGCCAGCGCAGCAGCGTGATCCGGGCGGAGCCGACCTTGCGCTCGCTCTCCACCTCCAGCGCACGCAGCCGCACCTCCTCGTCGCGCGCGGTCTCCAGCGCCACCCAGCTCGCCGGGCCGATCCAGCCGAGCCGCGCCAGCCGGTCGAGTGCCACCGCACCCGCGCCGCTGCCATAGGGGGGATCGAGCAGGATCAGATCATGCGCCGCCTTCGCCGGTCCCAGCCGCAGCACCGACGCGGCCTGGACGTTGCAGCGCACCTGCGCCCGCAGCGCGGCGATATTGGCGCGCAGCGCCCGCAGCGCCGCCGGGTCCTGCTCCACGAACAGGCAGTCGGCCGCCCCGCGCGACAGCGCCTCCAGCCCCAGCGCGCCCGATCCGGCGAACAGGTCGGCGACGCTCAGCCCCTCGAAGCTGCCGAGGCGGCTGGTCAGCATCGCGAACAGGGTCTCGCGCGTGCGGTCGGCGCTGGGGCGGGTCGCGTCGCCCAGCGGGGTCCGCAGCATCCGCCGCCGCCACTCCCCGGCGATGATCCTCATTCGCCCGCTCCCCGCGGCTTGGGGGCGGGTCGCCGCCGCGCAGGAGGGACCGTCGCACGCTTCGGCGGGCGCGTCGCGCCGCCATCGCCGGTCCCGCCGGCAGCTTTCGGCGCGGCCTTGCTCAACCCGCTCCTGAACCGTTCCAGCTCCTCGCGGCGCACCTCGTCCACCGCGCCCGCGCGCAGGTCGCCGAGCGCGAACGGGCCATAGGCGGTGCGGATCAGGCGCGAGACCTTCAGCCCCAGATGCTCGAGCACCCGGCGCACCTCGCGGTTCTTGCCTTCCGCCAGCGTCATCTCGACCCATTGATTGCGGCCCGTGCGCCGTTCCAGATTGGCGTCGATCGGGCCGTAGCGCACGCCTTCGATCTCGATCCCGTCCATCAGCGCCTCCAGCTGCGCCTGGCTGACCGCACCGAAGGTGCGCGCGCGATAGGTGCGCGGCACGCCGCTGGCGGGCAGCTCCAGCTGCCGCTTGAACCCGCCATCATTGGTCAGCAGCAGCAGCCCTTCGGTATTGAGGTCCAGCCGCCCGACCGGCATCAGCCGTGGCGTGCCCGGCGGCAGGGCGTTGCGGAGCGCGGTGTAGATCGTCGGCCGCCCGGCCGGGTCGCGCTCCGCGGTGATCAGCCCGGTCGGCTTGTGGAACCGGAAAAGCCGGGTGCGCTCCGCTTTGGCCACCGGGTTGCCGTCCACGGTGATGCCGCGCAACGAGGTCAGCACCGTTGCCGGGGTCTCGATCCGGGTGCCGTCGCGGGCGATCCGCCCTTCGGCGATCATCCGCTCGATCTCGCGCCGGCTGGCGACGCCCGCGCGGGCCAGCAGCTTGGCGATCCGCTCGCCCTTCAATGCATCGTCATCGCTCATCGCCGGCCCATAGACGCAGCATCGGCCTGCACCAACCCGCGCGCGGGTTGGGCTGTTCCTCCCTCTACCGGGCGGGCGCCTTCGACAGGCTCGTCCGGAGCCAGATGGGAGGTCAAGGATGGCAGGGATGGTGGCGAGGCCACGCTGCGTCCCGATCCCATGTCGGGACTGAACGGCTAGAGCGCGCTCGCCTCCAGATATTCGATCGGCAGGCCGAGCCCTGTGAGCTCGTCGTCGATGGCGCTGCGGTCGCCGACCACCACGATGGTCAGACCTTCGGGCTGGAGATAGCGCGCCGCCGCCGCGTCGATGGCGCCGGCGTCGAGCGAGCGGTAGATGTCCGGCAGCTTTTCGTAATAATCGTCCGGCCGGCCCAGCTGTTGGTTCTCCAGCAGCGCGGCCAATACCTGGGCATTGGTCTGGAAACGGTTGGGCAGGCCGCGCACATTGCCCTCGGTCACCCGCTGCAACTCCGCCTCGTCCACGCCGCGCGTGCCGGGGAAGGCGGCCATCTCGTCCAGGATCAGGCGGATCGAATCGCCGGTGCGGTCGGTCTGCACCGGGGTCACCACCGAAAGGCTGCGCGGGCCGGTGACGGCGCGCAGCCGGGTGCCGATCCCGTAGGTCCAGCCCTTGTCTTCGCGCAGATTCATGTTGAGGCGGGAGAGGAAGCCGTTGCCGATCACCTCGTTGGCCAGCTCCAGCGCTTCGGTCCCGCCGGTGGTGCCCAGCAGCGGCAGCACGCGGCCCATCATCAGCACGCTCTGCGGGCTGCCGGGGCGGTCGATCACCACCAGCCGGGCGCGCGGCGGCGGGGTGGCGGCGGCGAGATCCTTGGTTGGCGGCGGGCCGGCGGGGGCCTGCCAGTCGCCGAACGCCTGCTCCAGCGCCGGAACCAGCTCTGCCATCGTCACATCGCCGACGACCATGATGCGGGCGAGGTCCGGGCGCAGCCAGCGTGCGTGCTCTGCGCGCAACGCGGCGGCGTCCAGCGCCTCGATCACCGCCGGCGTGCCGCTGGCCCCGACCGAGCCGTAGGGATGCGCCTCGCCGTAGATCAGCGGGCCCAGCGCGCGGGCGGCGAGGCCCATCGGGCTCGCCTGCTCCTGCGCGATGGCGGCCAGCCGCTGGTTTTTGACCCGCGCCAGCTCCCCGGCCGCGAAGGCGGGATTGCGGACGATGTCGGCCATCAGCGCCAGCGAGGGGGCGAGATTGGCGGTCAGTGCGGTCAGCGTCACAGCGCTGGTGTCGGTGGTGATGGCGGTGGCGATCTGGGCGCCCAGCCGCTCCTGCTGCTCGGCGATCTCCACCGCGCTGCGGGTGGTGGTCCCTTCCTCCAACATTTCCAGCATCAGCGATTGCGTGCCCGCCCTCGCCGCACCGTCGGCGGCGGTTCCGGCATCGAAGCTCATCGCCAGCGACAGCTTGGGGATCGCGGTGCGCCGCGCCAGCGCGACCTCGATCCCGTTGCTCAGCGTGGCGCGCTCGATCGCGGGAAGGTCCAGCGAGTCGACCGGCTGCACCGGCGGGGCCTGCCGGGGCGGTCCGCTGCGGACCGGCTCGATCGCGGCGGGCTCCTCGACCGCAGCAGGCGGCGCGGTTCCCTCGTCGCCCCAGCCGCCCAGCAGCGCGCCGTCCTCGGTCCGCTCGCCCGGCACCACCGACAGCGTGTAGGACGGGCGGCCCAGCCAGCGCTGCATCGCGGCGCGCACCGCGTCGGGGGTCAGCGCCGCCAGTTGCGCCAGCTCCGCCTTGTAGTGCGCGGGATCGCCGGTGTAGAGCAGCCCTTCGGCCAGAGTGGCGCCCTTGCCGCCAAACCCGCCGACCAGCTCCAGCGCGCCGATCTGCGCCGACAGGATCTCGGTCGCGGCGCGCGCCAACTCGTCCTCGCTCGGCCCTTCGGCCAGCAATTGCGCGATCACCGCATCGAAGCGCGCCTCCGCCACGGCCGGATCGACGCCCGGCCGGACCTCCATCTGCGCGGTGAGCGTGGCGATCTGCTCCTGCTGGTTGGCGCCTGCCGAGACGGCGACCGCGAGCTGCTCGTCGCGCACCAGCACATTGTCGAGGCGCGAACTGGTCAGGCCGCCCAGCACATGCAGCCCGGCCGCCAGCGGCACCGCGTCGGGGTGGGTAATCGCCGGGCCGGTC
>JACIYY010000063.1 GCA_014359685.1 Porphyrobacter sp.
GAACTGGTCAGGCCGCCTAGCACATGCAGCCCGGCCGCCAGCGGCACCGCGTCGGGGTGGGTAATCGCCGGGCCGGTCCAGGCGCGCATCACCAGCGTCACCGGCACGGCGTCGGTCATCACCTCGCGCACCGGGGCGGGCAGCGTCACCGGCGCGGCGGCGGGCTGCGCCACGTCCGGCCCGTGCGGGATCGCGCCGAACCAGCGCTCCACGGCAGGACGGGCGGTGGCGGCGTCGATGTCCCCGGCCAGCGCCAGCACCACGTTGTTGGGGCCGTAATGCTCGATGAACCAGCGGTGCACGTCGGCAAGGCTGGCGGCGTCGAGATCGGCCATCGAGCCGATGGTGGAATGGCGATAGGGGTGCCCGATGGGCAGCAATCCGGCCGACAGCTTGTAGCGCACCAGGCCGTAGGGCTGGTTGTCACCCTGCCGCTTCTCGTTCTGGACGACGCCGCGCTGGCGGTCGAGCTTCTCCTGATCGACCGCGCCGAGCAGATCGCCCATCCGGTCGCTTTCCATGAACAGCGCCAGATCAAGCGCGCCGGTCGGCACCGTCTCGATGTAATTGGTCCGGTCGGGGCTGGTCGATCCGTTGGTGGGCGTCGAGCCCGCCGCCTCCAGCGGGATGTCGAAATTGGGCACGTTCTCGCTGCCGGTGAACATCAGGTGTTCGAACAGATGCGCAAAGCCGGTGCGGCCGCGCGGCTCGTGCTTCGATCCGACCCGGTAATAGACGGTGACGCCGACCACCGGGCTCTTGCGGTCGGTGTGGACCAGCGTGGTCAGGCCGTTGTCGAGGGTGAACCGCTCGAACGGAATGTCCACCTCCGCCACCAGCGCGGAGAGCGGCGCGGGCTCGGTCGCCGCCAGCGGCGCGGGGGTGACGGCAGGACGCTCCGCCGTGGCGCAGGCGGCGAGAGCGAAGGGGAGGACGATCGTGGCGAGCAGGCGGCGCATGGAGGCTCCGTTGGTGCAGACCGGCCTGCCTAGCACGCGGTCGGCGGATTGCCAGCCGCCGGAATCGCAGGCGCGCGGCGCAGCAGTGGCTCGCCCATGCGGATGGTGCGCCCCTCCACCAGATCGGCGAGCGGCGGCCAGTGCGGCGGCGCGATCACGAGGATGGTGGAGCCATGCTCGAACCACCCCATCTCCTCGCCTTTGGCGAAGCGCGCTGCGACCGGCACGACCCGCGCCCCGCCCGCGCGCACCGGGCGCTCGCCCAGCCACGGCAGGCGAATGCTGGCGACCAGGATCGCGGCGACCGGCACCAGCACCAGCCGGGCGCCGTCCGCCTCCAGCCGCAGCGTCAGCGGCGCGCGCTCGTTCTTGCAGAACAGCCGCTCGATCCGCTTGAGCGCGATCGGGTTCACGTTCCAGGTGTCACCGGCGATGTAGCGCACCTGCTCCACCACTGCGTCGGCGGGCGCGTGGAAGCGGTGATACATGCCCGCGGTCAGCCGCAGGGTGACATACCAGCCGCCCTCGAACGCCGCCGCCTCGGCCGCGCTGCCGAGCAGGTCGGCGAGCGGATAGGGCGCGCCCTTGATCTGGCAGGCGGTGCCCGCCTCGATCCGGCCGTAGGCGCCGACGATCCCGTCGGACGGGGCGACGATCACCGCCGGGTCGGGATCGACCGGCCGCGCGCCGGGCCGCAGCGGGCGGATGAAGGCGGCATGGAGCGAAGGGAAGCGGTGCGTGGCCGCATCGCTCATGTCGACATCGCAGAACAGCCGCCACAGCGCAATCGAGGCGGCGCGCACCGGCGCCAGCTCGATGCGGCTGAACCGGCCCATGAAGCGCGTCAGCGCGTGGCGCGGAATGCGGTTGGTGAGCAGGAAGTTGACATTTTCCTGACCCAGAAATGTCCGAAGGGAGACGCCAAGGCTCATGCGGTGGCCGATCGCCGCGCAACGAAGGGATGGCAATGGCGCGCGCGGGCTGGCTGGCGGGAGTGGCG
>JACIYY010000064.1 GCA_014359685.1 Porphyrobacter sp.
CGGCGCGCCGGGCGATTCGCAGCTCGTCGACGGCACCCGCAGCGGCGGAGTTGATCGCGCCGCCTACAGTGCCTGGCTGGCGCGGCTGCAACAGGTGTGCCGCGAGGCCGGGATCGTGCTGATCGTCGACGAGGTGTTCACCGGCTTCCGGCTGGCCCGCCGGGGCGCGTGCGAGTATTTCGGGATCACACCGGACCTCGTCACCTATGGCAAGACGCTGGGCGGCGGGCTGCCGGTCGGCGTGCTGTGCGGGCGCGCGGGGCTGATGCGGCGATACCGCGAGGACCGCCCGGGCGACATCTGCTTCGCGCGCGGCACCTTCAACTCGCATCCCTACGTCATGGGCGCGATGAACGCCTTCCTGCGCTGGCACGACAGCGACGCGGCGGCTGCGCTGTATGACGGCATCGACGAGCGCTGGAACGCCCGCGCCGCCGCGCTCAATGCCCGGCTCGCGGCCGAGGGGCTGAGCCCCCGGGTGGCCAATCTGGGGACCGTGTGGACGATCCGCTACACCACGCCGTCGCGCTATCACTGGATGCTGCAATTCTATCTGCGGGCCGAGGGGCTGGCGCTGGGCTGGACCGGCAGCGGACGGCTGATCTTCAGCCTCGCCTATGACGATGCGGCCTTCGGTGCGGTTGTCGAACGCTTCGTCGCCGCCGCGCGGGCGATGGCCGCCGATGGCTGGGCCGAGGCCGGCGAGGGGACCGACCGCAAGACCCTGCGCCGCCGGATGCTGCGCGAGATGCTGCACCGGCGGCTGCAAGGGTCTTGAATGAAGGCGGCTGGCGGGGCTGGCCGGCGAGCGGTCAGCCCCGCGTCGCCGGCCGCCAGGCGAGGGCCTCGCGCAGCACTTTGCCCGGCGCCTTGGCATAGAGCTTCATGTCGTGGAACGGATCGGTGATGATCTTGGTCGCCCACACCAGCCCGGTCTCCACATCGCGGATGAAGAACAGCTGGACAGTGCGGAAAACCAGCGCGCCGGCCCCGATCACCAGCCAGATGATGCCCAGGTTCTCGAGGAAGCCCATCATCGTGGTGTGCGGGTCGGAGAACAGGCCGAAGAAGCTGGGATCGATCAGCAGCGGCAGCGGCGACAGCGCCCACAGGCTCATCAGCACCACCTTGCGCAGCAGGTTGTAGCCGACCTTGATTTCCTCCTTGTGTTCGTGACTGGCCTCGTTGACGTGGTCGTAGCCCTTGGGCTCGAAGAAGAAATGACCCGCCTGCCGGCTGGTCATCGCGAAGCCCCACGCCAGCAGCGCGGCCAGCCAAGGGTAGTTCCACACTAGCACATAAGACAGCACGAAGGTGGAGGCCGAGAAGAAGTGCAGCGCCTGGTTGACGATGCTGTGATGGTAATAACGGTGATCGTCCCACCGCTGCTCGGCCAAGTGCTCGCGAAAACGCCCCATTCGATGCTCCGTTCAGATGCTTGCACGCACATTGTACGCCGTGGTCCGGCCGGTCAGCCCCGCTTGCGGTATCGGACCAGCGAGAAGTGCCCTAGCGGCGGCAGCGGCCGGTTTTCCAGCAGCTCGACCCGGCCATTGCCGGCAGCCCAGTCCTCGTAGCGGCGCCACGGGAATTCGGTGCGCCAGCCGAGCCGGCTGGTGAGCGGCATCAGCGCCTTCTCGATCCTGCCGCGCAGCCCGGTGCCGGCGCCGATCCGGGTGG
>JACIYY010000065.1 GCA_014359685.1 Porphyrobacter sp.
GCACGATTACTGGAGTGTGGCCGGCTGCCTGATCCTCCAGCCCTATGACATGCGGATGGGCGCGGGCACCTTCCACACCGCCACCACCCTGCGCGCCCTGGGGCCGGAGCCGTGGAACGCCGCCTTCGTCCAGCCCTGCCGCCGCCCGACCGACGGCCGCTATGGCGAGAACCCCAACCGCCTGCAGCATTACTACCAGTATCAGGTGATCCTGAAGCCCAGCCCGCCCGACCTTCAGGACCTGTATCTGCGCAGCCTGGAGGTGATCGGCATCGATCCGCTGCGCCATGACATCCGCTTCGTGGAGGACGATTGGGAATCCCCCACGCTCGGCGCATGGGGTCTGGGCTGGGAGGTGTGGTGCGACGGGATGGAGGTGACGCAGTTCACCTATTTCCAGCAGATGGGCGGGTTCGACTGCAGGCCGGTGGCAGGAGAGCTGACCTACGGCCTCGAACGCCTCGCAATGTACATTCAGGGCGTCGACAACGTCTATGATCTGGATTTCAACGGCCGGGGCGTCAGCTATGGCGACGTGTTCCTGGAGAACGAACGCCAGATGTCGAAGTGGAACTTCGAGGTCGCCGACACCGCCGCCCTGTTCGAGCTGTTCGCCAGGGCGGAGGCGGAATGCCGCAACGCGCTCGATGCCGGGGTGCCCATCGCCGCCTACGAACAGGCGGTGGAGGCCAGCCACCTGTTCAACCTGCTCCAGGCGCGCGGCGTCATCAGCGTGCAGGAACGCGCCAGCTACATGGCGCGCGTGCGCGATCTCGCGCGCGGGTCGTGCGAGGCCTACATGACCAGCAAGGCGCCCGAATGGTCCGCCCGCTTCCCGGAGTGGTCGCGGTGACGGCCGGCGCGGGCGACTTCCTGCTCGAACTGCGCTCGGAGGAAATCCCGGCGCGGATGCAGGCCGGCGCGCGGGCTGAGCTGGAGCGGCTGTTCCGCCAGCAGATGGAAGCCGCCGCCATTGCCCCCGGCCCGGTCACCGTCTGGTCCACGCCCCGGCGCCTGGCGCTGATCGCCCGTGGCCTGCCGCCCGCGACCAAGGCCGTGCGCGAGGAGACCAAGGGCCCGCGCAGCAGCGCGCCGCCGCAGGCGCTCGATGGCTTCCTGCGCAAGACCGGCCTCGCGCGCGATCAGCTGGAGGAGCGCGACGGCGTGTTCTACGCCGTGGTCGAGAAGCCCGGCCGGCCGGTGCGCGAGGTGCTGGCGGAGGCGGTGCCGGCGATCGTGCGCGCCTTTGCCTGGCCCAAATCGATGCGCTGGGGCGCCGCCTCGCTCAGTACGGGATCGCTGCGCTGGGTGCGCCCGCTGTCGGGCATCGTCGCCATTCTGGGGGAGGAGCTGGTCGAATTCGCCATTGACGGCGTGCCCTCCGGCTACGCTACGGTAGGCCACCGCTTCCACCATCCGGGCGCGATCACCATCGGCGGGGCGCACGATTATGCCGACAAGCTGCGCGCCTGCCACGTCATCGTCGATCAGGCGGAGCGCGAGGCGACGATCCGCGAGGGCGCGGCGCGGGTCGCGGCCGAGGCCGGGCTGACGCTGATCGCGGATGAAGGGCTGGTGGTGGAGAATGCCGGGCTGACCGAATGGCCGGTGCCTCTGCTGGGCCGCTTCGACGCTGCCTTTCTTGAGGTTCCGCCCGAGGTTATCCAGCTAACCGCCCGCACCAACCAGAAATATTTCGTCTGCGAACGCGACGGCCGGCTCGCCAACGCCTTCGTCTGCACGGCCAATATCGAGCCCGAGGATGGTGGCGCGGCGATCGTCGATGGCAACCGCAAGGTCCTCGCCGCGCGGCTGGCCGATGCGCGCTTCTTCTGGGAACAGGACCGCAGGAAGACGCTGGCCGAGCACGCCAGGGGGCTGGAGCGGATCACCTTCCACGAAAAGCTCGGAACCGTGGCCGACAAGATCGAGCGGGTGGCAAAGCTGGCACGGTGGCTGCTAGAGGAGGGCATCGTCAAACCCTCAACCGTCCCGGCGGAAGCTGGGGCCTCCCCCGGCCAGGCGCCAGACCGGCGAGAGATCCCAGCCTCCGCTGGGATGACGAAGGGGGAATTGGCGGATTACGCCGAACAGGCTGCCCGCCTGTGCAAGGCCGATCTGGTCACCGAGATGGTCGGTGAATTTCCCGAACTTCAAGGCCTTATGGGCGGCTATTACGCCCGCGCCGAGGGTCTGCCCGACGCGGTGGCCGACGCCATCCGCGACCATTACAAACCGGTCGGGCAGAATGATGAGGTGCTGACCGCGCCGGTGACCGTGGCGGTGTCGCTGGCGGACAAGCTGGATACTCTCATTGAGTTTTTCGCTTTCGATATGGCTCCGACTGGATCAAAAGACCCCTTTGCGCTGCGCCGAGCGGCGCTGGGCGTCATTGCGACTGTTGTCGAGAGCGGGCTTCGCTTGTCGCTTTCATCAGCCTTCCGGCAGTCGCGGAAAATTATGGGCAGCATTGACCGAACATCCGCCCGCCAGAGCCTGAACGACTTCCTCGCCGACCGCCTCAAAGTCCAGCAGCGCGAGGCCGGCGTGCGTCACGACCTGATCGACGCCGTGTTTGCGCTCGGGAACGAAGATGACCTCGTGCGGCTTCTCGCCCGCGTGAAGGCCCTGCAAAACTTCATTGCCACGCCCGACGGCGCCAACCTGCTCGCCGCCTACAAGCGCGCGGCGAATATCCTCAAGAAGGAGAACTGGCACGGCACCGAAGGGCAGATCGCCCAGACCGGGGAGGAGGACCCGCTCGCCCTGGTCGACGACCCGGACCTGAAGGCCGTGATCGACGCCAAGATGGCGCAGCGCCACGCCGGCCGGGACAGCTATGCCCGCGAACCGGCCGAACAGGCGCTGATCGACGCGCTCGACGCCGCCGAACCGCGCGCCGCGGCGGCCGTGGCGGCGGAGGATTTCGAGGGCGCGATGGCCGCACTCGCCAGTCTGCGCGCGCCGATCGACCGGTTCTTCGAAGAGGTCACGGTTAACGATCCGGATCAGGACAAGCGCAGCGCGCGGCTCGATCTGCTTGCACGGTTTCGTGCTGCGGTGCACAACGTCGCGGATTTTTCACAGATCGAAGGTTAGGGGGCTCCCATCATGATGAATCCGGTCCAGGAACGCGCAAGTGCAGCGTCCGCGCCCGAAGGGGCGGCGCCCCTCAAGACCGTCTATACCTTTGGCGGCGCGCCCGAACCCGGTGGCGCCGGCGCCGCGATCGACCCGCGCGCCCGCGACAAGACCATCACCGGCGGCAAGGGCGCCAATCTGGCCGAGATGGCCTCCATCGGCCTGCCGGTACCCCCCGGCTTCACCATCACGACCGAAGAATGCGTGCGCTATCTGCGCGAAGGCGCCGATTTTTCCGACGATCTGCGCTCCGAAGTGGCCCGCGCGCTGACCCATATCGAACGTAGCGTCGGCAAGAGGTTCGGCGATCCGGCCGATCCGCTGCTGGTCTCGGTGCGTTCGGGCGCGCGCGTGTCGATGCCCGGGATGATGGACACGGTGCTGAACCTGGGCCTCAACGACGAGACCGTCGAAGGGCTGGCGGCGGTCTCCGGCGACGCGCGGTTCGCGTGGGATTCCTACCGCCGCTTCATCCAGATGTATTCCGACGTGGTGCTCGGAATCGATCACGGGTTGTTCGAAGAAGCGCTTGAAATTGCCAAGGAAACCAGCGGCTACACGACCGACACGGAGCTCGGTGCGGACGATTGGCGGGCGCTGGTCGGCGAATACAAGCGGATCGTCGAACGCGAGCTGGGCGAACCCTTCCCGCAGGATGTGTTCCAGCAACTGTGGGGTGCCATCGCGGCGGTCTTCGACAGCTGGGATTCGGACCGCGCCAAGGTCTATCGCCGCCTCAACGACATTCCCGCCGACTGGGGCACCGCGGTCAACGTGCAGGCGATGGTGTTCGGCAATATGGGCGAGACCAGCGCCACCGGCGTCGCCTTCACCCGCGATCCGGCGACCGGGGAACGGGCCTTTTACGGCGAATACCTCGTCAACGCGCAAGGCGAGGACGTGGTCGCCGGCATCCGCACCCCGCAATATCTGACCAAGGCCGCGCGCGAGGCGGCCGGGGCCGATGCGCCATCGATGGAGGAGGCGCTGCCCGAGGCCTACCAGCAGCTCGCCCGCGTCTTCGACCTGCTCGAACGCCATTACCGCGACATGCAGGATATCGAGTTCACCGTGCAGCAGGGCGTGCTGTGGATGCTCCAGACCCGGTCGGGCAAGCGCACTGCCAAGGCGGCGCTGAAGATGGCGGTGGACATGGTCGCCGAAGGGCTGATCGACGAGGAGACCGCGATCCTGCGGGTCGATCCGATGGCGCTCGACCAGCTGCTCCACCCGACGCTCGACCCCAACGCGCCGCGCGACGTGCTGACCCGCGGGCTGCCCGCCAGCCCCGGCGCGGCGAGCGGCAGGATCGTGCTCGACGCCGACACCGCCGAGACCTGGGCCGGGCGCGGCGAGAAGGTGATTCTGGTGCGGGTCGAAACCAGCCCGGAGGACATCCACGGGATGCACGCGGCGCAGGGCGTGCTGACCGCGCGCGGGGGCATGACCAGCCACGCCGCAGTGGTTGCGCGCGGCATGGGCCGGCCTTGCGTCTCGGGCGCGGCGGGCGTGTCGATCGACCTCAAGACCCGCACCCTGCGGATCGGCGCCCGCCAGCTGGCGGAGGGCGACACCATCACCCTGGACGGCGCGACAGGCGAAGTGATGGCCGGGCTGGTGGCGACGATCGAGCCGCAGATGGCGGGCGATTTCGGCACCCTGATGGAATGGGCCGACCGCCACCGGCGGATGAAGGTGCGGACCAATGCCGAAACCCCGGCCGACTGTCGGATGGCCCGCCAGTTCGGGGCCGAGGGGATTGGCCTGTGCCGCACCGAGCATATGTTCTTCGACGCCGGGCGGATCAGCGCGGTGCGCCAGATGATCCTGGCCGAGAACGAGGCCGGCCGGCGCGCCGCATTGGCCAAGCTGCTGCCCGAACAGCGCGCCGACTTCACCGAGATCTTCACCACCATGGCGGGCCTGCCCTGCACGATCCGCCTGCTCGACCCGCCGCTGCACGAATTCCTGCCCTCCACCGATGCCGAGTTCGCCGATCTTGCGGACACGCTCGGCGTCAGCGCCGACCATTTGCGGCGGCGCGCGGACGAGCTGCACGAGTTCAATCCGATGCTCGGCCATCGCGGCTGCCGGCTGGGGATCACCTTCCCCGAAATCTACGAGATGCAGGCCCGCGCGATCTTCGAGGCGGCCTGCGACGTCGCGGCCGCGAGCGGCGAGGCCCCCGTGCCCGAGGTGATGATCCCGCTGGTTGCCACACGGCGCGAGCTGGCGATCCTCAAGAGCGTGGTCGACGCCACCGCCGCGCAAGTGTTCGCGGAGAAGGGCCGCACGCTCGACTACCTCGTCGGCACGATGATCGAGCTGCCGCGCGCCGCGCTGGTCGCGGGCGAGATCGCGCAGGAGGCGCGCTTCTTCTCCTTCGGCACCAACGACCTGA
>JACIYY010000066.1 GCA_014359685.1 Porphyrobacter sp.
AACAGATGTTCGCGCTGGCGCTGGAGAAGGGCGGGGTCGATCGCGACCGCAACCTGACCCGCCTCGGGATCGCCCAGGCCAAGCAGGGCAAGATGGCCGAGGCCAAGGCCAGTTTCGAGCAGGTGAGCGGCGTGCGCGCGCCGGTCGCGCGGATGTGGGCGCTCTACGCCGACACCAAGGCGGCCTGATCCACGCCGTCATTGCGTGGCGGAGACATGCGGCGCGGGATGCTTCGGCCTCCCGCGCCGTTTTCGTGTCAGACGTTGAACTTGAACAGCAGCACGTCGCCGTCCTGCACCACGTAGTCCTTGCCTTCCTGCCGCAGCTTGCCTGCCTCGCGCGCGCCGCTTTCCCCGCCCAGCGTCACGTAATCGTCGAAGGCGATGGTCTCGGCACGGATGAAGCCCTTCTCGAAATCCGAATGGATGGCGCCTGCCGCCTGCGGCGCCCTGGCATCGGCCGGGACGGTCCAGGCGCGGGTTTCCTTGGGGCCGGCGGTGAAGAAGGTCTTGAGGCCCAGCAGCTCGTATCCGGCGCGGATCACGCGGGCGAGGCCGGTCTCCGCCAGCCCCAGCTCGTTCAGATATTCGCCGCGCTCGGCCGGGTCCATCGCCACCAGCTCGGCCTCGATCGCGGCGGACACCACCACCGCCCTGGCCCCTTCGGCCGCAGCCCTGGCGAACACCTGCTCGCTCAGCGCGTTGCCGCTCGCGGCATCCTCCTCGGCGACATTGCAGACATAGAGCACGGGCTTGGCGGTCAGCAGCTGGGCCTGCGCGAAGACCCGCGCCTCCTCCTCGTCCTTCGGTTCGGTCAGCCGCGCGGGCTTGCCCTCGCGCAGCAGGTCGAGCGCCTGACCCAGCACGCTGGCGGCCAGCCGCGCCTCCTTGTCGCCGCTGGTGGCGCGCTTCTGCGCGGCGGGCACGCGCTTTTCCAGGCTGTCGAGGTCCGCCAGCATCAGCTCGGTCTCGACCACCTCGGCATCGGACAGCGGATCGACGCGGTTGCTGACATGCTGGATGTCATCATCCTCGAAGCAGCGCAGCACATGGACGATGGCATCGACCTCGCGGATATTGCCGAGGAACTGGTTGCCCAGACCCTCGCCCTTGCTGGCGCCCTTCACCAGCCCGGCAATATCGACAAAGGCGAGCTGGGTGGGGATGGTTTTGGCGCTTTTGGCGATGGCGGCGATCCGATCGAGCCGCTCATCCGGCACCGCCACCTGCCCGACATTGGGCTCGATCGTGCAGAACGGGTAATTGGCCGCCTGCGCTGCCTGCGTCTGGGTGAGGGCGTTGAACAGCGTCGACTTGCCGACATTGGGCAGGCCGACAATCCCGCAGCGGAAACCCATCATGCACTCCGTTTGTCTGAAACAGCGGGTCCGATAGGCGCCGGGCGGGGCAAATGCTAGGCGCGACGCGGCCCCGGCGACGGGGATGCCGGGTGCCCGGTCAATCCTGCATCCGCCGCGCCACGTCGCTCATGAACCGCGCATCCTCGCCCTTCGCCAGCCACTCGGCCTCGGCGCCGATCGCAGCGAGCATGTCGGTGAGGTCATCGAGCTCGGCCTTGGCGTAATTGCCGAGCACGTGGCCCGTCACCCGGTCCTTGTGCCCGGGATGGCCGATGCCGATCCGCACGCGGCGGAAATCGGGGCCGAGATGGCGGTCGATGCTCCGCAATCCGTTGTGCCCGGCGGTGCCGCCGCCGCGCTTCACCTTGACCTTGAAGGGGGCGAGATCGAGCTCGTCATGGAACACGGTCAGCGCGTCGATCTCCAGCCGGTAGAAGCGCATCGCCTCCCCCACGCTCTGGCCGCTCTCGTTCATGAAGGTGGCGGGCTTCAGCAGCAGCACCTTCTCGGCCCCGATGCGCCCTTCCTGCACCCAGCCGGAAAACTTCTTCTGCACCGGGCCGAAGCCGTGCATCTCGGCGATGACGTCGACCGCCATGAAGCCGACATTGTGCCGGTGCAGCGCATAGCGCGGACCGGGATTGCCGAGGCCTGCCCAAAGCTGCATTGCGGCCCCCATAGCGGACGCGGCCGCGCTGCCAAGGGGCAGGCGGCCGCGTGCCGGCGTGTCGATCCGGGCGGCGGCGGGCGGGTGAGCGCCCGGCGGCGCCGGTTCGGCTTACTCGCCTTCTTCCTCGCCCTCGGCCGCCGCGGCGTCGGACCGCTTGAGCGCCGACGGGGCGACGATGGTGGCGATGGTGAAGTCGCGGTCGGTGATCGCGCTTTCGGTCCCGTCGGGCAGGGTCACCGCGCTGATATGGATCGCATCGCCGACCTCCAGCCCGGTGACGTCGATCGCGATCTCGCCGGGAATCCGGTCGGCATCGCAGACCAGCTGCAATTCGTGGCGCACGACGTTCAGCACGCCGCCGCGCTTGAGGCCGGGGCTGGCCTCCTCGTTGATGAACACCACCGGGACGTCGACCTCGATCGTGGCATGGCGGGCCAGGCGCAGGAAATCGGCATGGACCGGACGGTCGGTGACCGGGTGCATGGCGACATCCTTGGGGATCGTGCGGACCTGCTTGCCGTCAAGCTCGACCATGACGATCGAGTTCATGAAGTGGCCGGTCATCAGCTGCTTCATCAGCAGCTTTTCCTCGATATGGATCGGGGTCGGTTCGTCCTTGCCGCCATAGATGACGGCGGGGACACGGCCATTGCGGCGCAGTTCACGGGAGGCTCCCTTGCCAGCCCGTTCGCGCCGCTCGGCCGGCAGGGTCAGAGCATCGCTCATCGCATAAGCCTTTCGAAAGCGTTGATGTCGCCCGCCACGCCTCCAGGGATGACCATGACGGGAAGCGCGCGCCTATAGGCGAAAGGGCGGGGCGGGGCAAGACAAACCACCCCGCTGCCTCCGCCCTCATCACCCGCCAACCCGCCGCACCGTAAATCCCCGCTCCGCCAGCAGCGCCGGCAGCCCTTCCTCGCCCAGCAGGTGCGCGGCGCCCACGGCCACGAAGGGCCGCTCGCCGCGCTCGACCAGCGCCGCAATCCGCGCCGCCCAGGCGCGGTTGCGGGCCAGTTGCAGCCGCTCGCGCAGGGCGGGATCGGCGAGCAGCC
>JACIYY010000067.1 GCA_014359685.1 Porphyrobacter sp.
CGCGCCGCCCAGGCGCGGTTGCGGGCCAGTTGCAGCCGCTCGCGCAAGGCGGGATCGGCGAGCAGCCCCGCTTCGGCCTCGCGCTCCAGCGAGGCGAGGTCGCCGGCCAGCCAGGCCGCGACACGCGCGTCCTGCGCGGCCGGGTCGGCCTCCGCCGGCACCGCCGCCAGCAGCCGCGCCTGCGCGCGGGGAGGCAAAGCGTCGAACAGGGCGAACTGGCCGTCCAGCGTCTCCAGCCCGATCACCGGCCGGCCGGTCGCCCGCGCCTCGGCGATCAGCGCGCGGTCGACGCCATGGGCCGGGTCGTGCCGGCGCAGCGCGTTGGCGAGGGTGAGCGCGGCGGCCCAGCTCTCGGTCTCGGCGAAGTCGCGCTCCGCCAGCCCGGCCGCCTCCAGCGCGGCGGCAAGCGCGGGGCGCTGGTCCGGCGGCAGGCGCGCCAGCAGCGGCGGCAGGCCGGGGGAGCGGGCGCGGCGGGCAAACGCGGCCGCCGCGGCCCGGGCGTCGCCCAGCTCGGCCAGTTCCACCACCAGCACATCCGATTGCGCCAGCGCCCGCTCCAGCGCCGGATTGCGCCACTCCAGCCCCTCCGGCAGTGCATGGATCGTGCCCAGCAGCCAGCCCTCGCCACCATCGGGCGCGGTGACGCTCCACAGAGCGGGGGAGGGCGCCGGCCAGTCGCGCGGCCCCCGGTCAGCGGGCGCGCCGCACGCCGCCAGCAGCAGCGCCGCCGCCGCGATCAGCAGCGCCGCCGGCCAGCGGCTCATTCCCAGATCCGCTGCACCTCCAGCCCGCGATCGCGCAGCTGCTCCTGCACGCTGTCGGGGCCGGCGAGGTGCCCGGCGCCCACCGCCACGAACACCGTGCCCGGCGCCGCCAGCCGCTGCTCCAGCCATTGCGCCCATCTGGCGTTGCGCTCGGTCAGCAGCCGCTCCCGCAGAGCGGGGTCGGTCATTTCCGCATTCATCAACGCGGCGAGTGCATCGGCATCGCCTTCCAGCCATTCGGCGACCATCGCGCCCAGCGTGGTGCTGGCGCGCGGCAGCTGCTCGACCGTCTGGTCGAGGAAGGTGAGCTGCGCAGGCATCGGCAGGGCGTCGAACAGCGCGACCTGGTCCGCGATCGTCTCCAGCCCGGTGCGCGCCTTGCCCTCGGCCCGCTCGCCCAGCGCCATCTCGACGCCGCTTTCGGTCTGATAGCCGTCGCGCAGCAGCGGCAGCAGCGACAGCGTCATCGCCGCCAGCCACGGCTCCATCCGGTCGAGCGCCTCGACCGGCAGGCCCAGCGTGACCAGCGCATCCTCGTATTGCCGGCGGTCATCGGGCGCCATCATCGCGCGCAGGCTCTGCCCCTCGGGCAGCATCCCGGCGGCGGAGAGCGAGGCGGCAGAGCAGGCGGCGTCGGT
>JACIYY010000068.1 GCA_014359685.1 Porphyrobacter sp.
CGCAGCCTGCGGGCCGGCCGCGCGCGGCGGTGCTGGTGTGCCCGACGATCATGAACGCCACGGAGGCTGTGCGGGCCAAGGCGCTCGCTCTGGCAGGGGCCGGGTATCTGGCGCTGATCGCGGATTTCTACGGCCAGCAGCCGGCCGGCCGCGACGAGGCCTTTGCTTTCGCCGACCGGCTGCGCAGCGTGCCGGTGCTCTACCGCCAGCGCGTGCACGCCGCGCTGGACGCGCTCGCCGCCGTGCCGGAGGCGCAGGGCCTGCCGCTGGCGGCGATCGGCTTCTGCATGGGCGGGCAGGCCGTGCTGGAACTGGCGCGCGACGGCGCACCGCTGGCCTGCGTCGCGACCTTCCACGGCGTGCTCTCAACCGACCTTCCGGCTGCCCCAGGCGCGGTGACGGCGCGCATCCTGGTATGCCACGGCGATGCCGACCCGCTGGTGCCGCGCGATCAGGTGATCGCGTTCTGGGAGGAGATGGACGCCGCCGGTGCCGACTGGCACTTCCACGCCTATTCCGGCGTGCGCCACGGCTTCACCAACGCCGCTGGCGACGATTACAACGCCAGCGCAGAGCTGGGCGGCAATGCTCAGCCTGTTCGACGAGGTGCTGGCCTAGCCCCCGACCGGCTCCAGCCCCTCGCCGGTCAGCCGGCGGTAGAAGCAGCTGGGCGCGCCGGTGTGGCAGGCCGCGCCAGCGGGGCGGACCTTCAGCAGCACGGCGTCCTGGTCGCAATCGACCTCGATCGCGGTGACCGCCAGCACGTGGCCCGATGTCTCCCCCTTCTTCCACAGCCGGCCCCGGCTGCGCGAATGGAAATGAGCCAGGCCGGTGCGGCGGGTGGCCTCCAGCGCCTCGGCATCCATGAAGGCGACCATCAGCACGCGCCCGGTCTCGGCATCCTGCGCCACGGCGGTCAGCAGGCCGGCGGCATCGAAGCGGGGTATGAAAGCGCGGCCCTGTTCGCGCGCGGCAGGATCGGTGGATTGCGGCAAACCGGGCGATTCCTTTTCCTTGATGCTGTGCAGCGCGCC
>JACIYY010000069.1 GCA_014359685.1 Porphyrobacter sp.
CGCGCGCCTTCCGCCAGCACCCGCGCCAGCCCGGCGGGCAGCCGGTCCTGCTCGACGATCTGCGCCACCAGGCGGATCGACGCGTCGGGCTCGGAGGTGGCGCGAAAGGTGATCTGCATGGGCTCTCCGCAAGGACTATCGGGGGATGGCGGCGGCGATCGCGCCGCCCGAAGGCTGGCGTTGCAGTTAAGGACCGCCGGTGCGATAGGCAAGCCATGCGCCCCGGTCCGCACATGAGGTTGCAAGCCGTTTCCGCCTGCTTGCAGCCGGCCCGCGCGGGCGGCGCGCCCAGCCACGCCCCGACCCGCGCCGTATCCTCGCCGCCCCGGGCGTCGCGCATCGCGTGGGCCGCCCTGCTGCTGGCGCCGGCGCTCTCCCCTGCTACCGCGCAGGCGCAGGACGGCGCCAGCGATGCCATGCCGAGCGCAGCGGAGCCAGAGCAGGTCGGTGATCTGGAGCAGCGCGCACCCGGCGTCCCGGCGCCGCAGGGCCAGGGCCGCATCCCTGATCCCGGTCCAGTGCCCGATCTCGGCCCGGCGCCGCCCCCGTTCGAAGGCGGCGAGGGCGAGGTCGCGTTCGAAGCCGATTCGGTCGCCTACGACACCGACAGCGAGACGCTGACCGCCACTGGCGCGGTAATCCTGCGGCGCGGCGACCAGTCGGTGCGCGCCGATGCCGTCACCTGGAACCGCACCACCGGCGCGATCGTCGCCACCGGCAATATCCGCCTTGTGGACGAGAACGGCAACCAGCTGTTCACCGATCGGGTGGAGCTGACCGAGGAGCTGCGCGCCGGCGCGATGGAGAACCTGCTGCTGGCGTTCCGCGAAGGCGGCCGGCTGGCGGCCACGCATGCCCAGCGCAGCGACAGCGGCGACGTCGTGGTCGATCGCGCCGCCTACACCGCCTGCGCGGTGGCCGATGCCGCCGGATGCCCCAAGGACCCCAGCTGGCGGATCACTGCGGAGCGCGTGTTCTATGACGAGGCGACCAATCGAATCCGCTTCCGCGGCGCCTTCCTGGAGCTGTTCGGGACGCGGGTCCTGCCGCTGCCCGGCCTCTCGCTGCGCGCCGACGGGTCGGCCAATTCCGGGTTCCTGGTGCCCGATGTCGGCTATACCGAAGCCAACGGGCTGGAGCTGTCGGGACGCTATTACTGGCGCCTTGCGCCCAATCGCGACGCCACCCTGTCTGGCTATGTCTATACCGAAGCGCGGCCGATGGTATCGGGCCAGTTCCGCTCGCTCGACGACGACGGCGCCTACCAGATCACCGGCTATCTGACGCAGGGCACCCGGCTGGAGCTGAACGCCCCGGCCCCGACCGAGCAGGAGGATGTGCGCTTCTACCTGTTCGGCAACGGCCGCTGGCAGCTCGATCCGAACTGGGGCATCTCCGCCTCGATCCGGGCCGCGTCGGACCGCACCTTTCTGCGCCGCTACGACATCAGCCAGGACGACCGGCTGCGCTCCACGGTCGAGGTCGAGCGGATCGACGATGACAGCTACCTGTCGCTGGCCGGCTGGGCCACCCAGCTGCTGCTGGTGCCCGGGCCGCAGGAGCAGGTGCCGTTCGCGGTGCCGGTGCTCGATTACCGCCGCCGCCTCGCCGATCCGGTGCTGGGCGGACAGGTGGAGCTTCAGGCCAACACGCTGGCGATCACCCGGTCCGAAGGGCAGGACACCCGGCGCGCCTTCGCCCGCGCCGAATGGACGCTGCGGCGGATCACCCCCCTGGGGCAGGAACTGACGCTGACCGGGCTGGTGCGCGGCGATGGCTATCACACCGATGGCGCGCTGGCGACGCCGACCGTGTCCTATCGCGGGGAGGATGGCTGGCACGCACGCGGGGTGGCGATCGGCGCTGTCGACCTGCAATGGCCGCTCGCCGGGCCGCTGGCGGGCGGCACGCAGGTGCTGACCCCGCGCGTCCAGCTCGTCGCCAGTCCGCCGATCCGCAACCTGGCCATCCCCAACGAGGATGCGCGCGCCATCGACCTTGAGGATTCGAACCTCTTCGCGCTCAACCGCTTCCCCGGCTACGACCGGATCGAGGACGGCGCCCGTGTCACCTATGGCGTCGATTGGGGGCTCGACCGGCCGGGCTGGCGGGTGACGGGCACGGTCGGCCAGTCCTACCGCCTGTCGGACGAATCGGCTGTGTTCCCCGAGGGGACCGGCCTGTCGGAGGAGTTCTCGGATTTCGTCGGCCGGGTGCAGGTGCGCTGGCGCGATACGGTGCGCTTCACCCACCGCTTCCGCCTCGACAAGGACAATCTGGCGGTCCGCCGCAACGAGATCGATGCCGCGATCGGCTCCGACCGCACCTATGTCGAGCTCGGCTACCTGCGCCTCAACCGCGACGTCGACCTGACGTTCGAGGATCTGCAGGACCGGGAGGAGGTGCGCGCCGCCGGCCGCGTCGCCTTTGCCCGCTTCTGGTCGGTGTTCGGATCGGCGGTGGTCAACCTTACCGACCGGGAGGAGGACCCCAGCTTCACCTCCGACGGGTTCGAGCCGCTGCGGACCCGGCTAGGCATCGCCTATGCCGACGATTGCATGGAATTCGGCCTCACATGGCGGCGCGACTACGTCGCCATCGCCGACGCGGAACGCGGCAACAGCGTCCGCCTGTTCTTCAGCCTGCGCAATCTCGGCTTCCGCTGAGGGCGGCGCGGTCGGCCGACATTGGCACGGCCGGGCCGATGCGCTAGGGGGCACAACTCATCTGCGGTTCAGCAGTGCGGCGGCACATGCGCCCGTGGCGGGGCCGCCCGCCGCGACCGACCTTAATCACGGCGCCCCCACGGGGCCAGGCAGGACCTTGACGTTGAACCAATCCGCTAAGCTGCCGGCCCGCAAGGCCTTGGGTGCGCTGCTGTGCACCGCCCTTC
>JACIYY010000007.1 GCA_014359685.1 Porphyrobacter sp.
GCTGGGGTGCGCTGCACGTGATGTTCGCCACCGCGCGCGGCAGCGTGCGGCGCAACGCGATGGATGCCTTCGCCAACATTCCCGGCAACGGCAAGCTGGCGATGCGGTTCGAGGACGGCTCCGCCGACCGGCTAATCGGCGTCGCGCTGGTCGAGCCGGGCGACGACGTGCTGCTCGCCACCCGCAGCGGCAAGGCGATCCGCTTCGCTGCGGATGAGGTGCGCGAGTTCCAGTCGCGCACCTCGACCGGGGTGCGCGGCATGGCGCTGTCGGTCGACGACGAGGTGGTCTCGCTGTCGATCCTGCGCGAAGGCGAACGATCGGCCGAAAAGCGCGACGCCTATCTGCGGGTCGCCCCGTGGAAGGGCGAGGATGGCGCCGCGCCCCTCTCGGACGAGCATGCGCGGATGGCGGCGGAGGAACAGTTCATCCTGACCGTCTGCGCCAACGGCTATGGCAAGCTGACCTCGGCCTACGAATATCGCCGCACCGGGCGCGGCGGACAGGGCATCGTCAATATCGACAATATCCGCCGCAACGGGCCGGTGGTGGCGAGCTTCGCGGCGACCAAGCAGGACCAGCTGATGCTGGTCACCGATCAGGCCAAGCTGATCCGCATCGGCCTCGATTCGCTGCGCGTCATCGGCCGCAACAGCGCCGGGGTGCGGCTGTTCGACGTCGCCAAGAACGAGCATGTCGTCAGCGCGGTGCGGATCGACGAGCAGGAAGCGCCGGAGAACGAGGCGGAGGAGGCGATCGTCGAGGAGATGATCGCGCGCGCCTCGGAGGTCACCGGGCCGGAACCGACACTGGACCGCGACGATCCGGTGGAGGACTCGGAGGAGTAGGGCCGATCTGCTAGCGGCTGCTGACCAGCCGCAGCTCCGGGTCGCGCTTGCGGAGCGTGGCGATCACTCCGGTCGTGACCAGCAACTGCCCCAGATAGGCCAGCGGCCAGGCGAAGATCGGCGGCACCGGGCTTGCCGCCAATGCGGTCGCGCCGGCGGCAAGCAGCAGGTCCGCCGCCACCAGCAGCACCGCACCCGCGCCGACCCGCGCCCTGGGGAAGCTGCTGGTCCAGGCCCCCGCCGCCATGGCGCCGAGCGCGAGGCCATAGGTGGCCACGATCATGTCGGCCACGCCCGGTCCCGCCAGCAGCCTCAGCGCGATCACTGGCAGCAGCAGCAGCGCCACCGCCGCTGCCTTGTCCGGGCGCGCCAGCCCCGCGCGCCGGTGCCGCAGATAGAGCAGCAGCGCGACCAGATGGTGCCCGGCATAGAGCGCACGGGCGGCCAGGCCGTCGAATTCCGCCACCATGTCGCCGGCCGCCGCGATCGCCAGCA
>JACIYY010000070.1 GCA_014359685.1 Porphyrobacter sp.
GATGTTGAAGGGCGGGAAATTGTCGCCGCTCTGGTTGCGCGATTGGCTTTCCAGCAGGTCGAACAGACGGTCGAACCCGACCGTCGAGCGACGATAGGGGGTAAAGTCGAAGCGGTTCATCGAAACAAATCCTCCAATGAGCAATTTGAGCACCACTGGGCCCGCATCACGCGGCGCCCGCTGCCGCAACGCCCTCGCGGCGCATCGCGGCAAATGCTAGATATGGGGCGAGAAGGGCGGTTCAAGAGGGCTTGGCCGCCCACAACCGCCCCCACAACCGCCGTTGCAAGGAGCGTTCGTGAGCCAGCCCAAGATCGAGATCTACACCAAGATGTTCTGCGGCTACTGCGCGCGGGCCAAGCAGTTGCTGCGCCAGAAGGGCGTGTCGTTCGAGGAATACGACATCACCATGGGCGGACCCCGTCAGGCCGAGATGCAGCAGCGCAGGCCCGGCGCCACCACCGTCCCGCAGATCTTCATCGACGGGGAGGCGATCGGCGGCTCGGACGATCTCGCCCGGCTCGAACGGGAGGGCCGGCTTGACGCCCTGCTCGGCCTGTGAGCGATCGGGTGTGAACGGCGGCGGGGCAACCACGCGCATCGCCGTGCTGCAGATGTGCGCTGGGATCGACCCACAGGCAAATGCCGCCACCATCGTCGCAGCGGTCGCAGAGGCGAGGGGCGAGGGCGCGGCGATGCTGTTCACGCCCGAAATGTCAGGCCTGCTCGACCGCCAGCGCGACCGCGCGCGCCGGCACATCGTCGCCGAGGCGGCCGACCCGGTGCTGGCGGCGGTGCGCGAGGCTGCGGCAGCCCACGGCCTGTGGGTTGCGCTCGGCTCGCTGGCCGTGGCGCGCGACGACGGGCGCTGGGCCAACCGGTCGCTGGTGATCGACGCATCGGGCGCGGTGGTGGCCCGCTACGACAAGATCCACATGTTCGACGTGGCCCTTGGCAGCGGGGAGAGCTGGCGCGAATCGAGCGCCTATGCGCCCGGCGAGCGGGTCATGACGGTCCAGACCCCGGCCGGCCGGCTCGGCCTGTCGGTGTGCTATGACATCCGCTTTCCGGCTCTGTTTGAAGAGCTAGGCCGGCAGAGCTGCGATGTCATCGCAATCCCTGCCGCGTTCACCGTCCCGACCGGCGCGGCGCACTGGCACCTGCTCCAGCGCGCGCGGGCGGTCGAAGCCAGCGCCTATGTCGTGGCTGCCGCGCAGGTCGGCACGCATCAGGACGGGCGGCGCACCTATGGCCATTCGCTGGTGGTCGATCCATGGGGCGAGGTGCTGCTCGACCTCGGCGCAGAGGGGCCGGCGATCGGCTACGCCACGCTTGACCAGGCCCGCATTGCCGATGTCCGCCGCCAGCTGCCCAGCCTTGCGAACCGCAGGCCAATCCCTAGATCGGAAGGATCATGATCGTCTTCGACCTGTCCTGCGATTCCGGCCATCGCTTCGAAGGCTGGTTCGGCTCCTCCGCCGACTTCGCCAGCCAGTGCGATCGCGCGCTGGTGAGCTGCCCGGAATGTGGATCGCTGGTTATCGCCAAGGCGCCGATGGCCCCGGCCGTGCCGCGCAAGGGCAACCAACTGCCCGTGGCGCGTGCGCGCGAGGCGAAGCTGGCTCCGGCGGGGGGCGGGCAGCAGGAATCCGCTTCGGTATCGCCCGATCAGGCGGCCGGACACGCCCGGGTGCTGGCGCAGGCGCAAGCCAAGGCGCTGGAGCAGTCACGCTGGGTCGGCGAGCGCTTCGCGGCCCAGTCGCGGGCCATGCATTATGGGGAGGCCGAGGCCGAGCCGATCCACGGCCGCGCCACCATCGCGGAGGCGCGCGACCTGCTCGCCGAAGGCATTCCCGTCGCCCCGCTGCCGTTCCCGGTGGCCTCGCCCGAAGAGCTGAACTGACGTTTCGGCATGGCGGCGCGAGCATTGCGCGGCGCCACCGGCTCACCTAAACGGCGCAGCGGCGCGCCCGTAGCTCAGCAGGATAGAGCATCGGATTCCTAATCCGGGGGCCACAGGTTCGAATCCTGTCGGGCGCACCATGTCCTTTTCGAGGCCAGAAATCGCCCTTGATGCCTTGATCGGCAAGGAGAATTCTGGGCTTTGAAAGCCCTCGGAGCGATCTCGACACGCATCCGCATGATGTGCTCGCGGCCAGCACTGGCGCTTCTCAGAGGCTGTGTCGAAACTCATTCTGAGCGTGCGAGACGGCGCGTGAGGAGCATGGCTGAGGCGGCGTAGAGGAAGGCGGTTGCCGAGGCGATCGTGGCCTCGAAGTCCCTTGC
>JACIYY010000071.1 GCA_014359685.1 Porphyrobacter sp.
CCTCCGAGCCCGACGCGTCGATCCGCCTGGTGGCGCAGATCGTCGAGCAGGACCGGCTGCCCGCCGGGCTGGAGCTGGTGCTGGCGGAAGGCGCGCGCGCGGCCCGCTTCACCGGCAAGGCCGGGCAGCTGTTCGAAGGATTCGTGGAGCGCGGCGGGCGCGTGGTGCGGCTGGCGCTGGCGGGCGCGGGGGCGGGCGAGGACGGCACCGGAGAAGAGGGGGCTGGCGCCAGCGACGGCGATGCCCGCACCCATGCGCTGGAGCGCGCCGGTGCGACGCTCGCTGCCCGCTACGCCACCTCCGGCGAGCCGGCGCTGATGCTGGAGGCGGGTGGCCTGTCCGCCAGTGAGGTCGCGGCGGTGCTGACTGGGCTGGTGCTGCGCTGCTGGCGCCACGATTCCTATCGTACCACGCTCAAGGAGGACCAGACGATCTCGCTGAAGGCGGTCACGGTCACCGGCGCGCCCGCAGGGGCCGAGGCGGCGTGGGACGCGGCGGCGGCGGTGGTCGAGGGGGTGCTGTTCACCCGCGAACTGGTGTCGGAGCCGGCCAACATCCTTTATCCGGCAAGCTTCGTCGAACGCTGCCGCGCCCGCTTCGAGGGCACCGGGGCCGAGCTGCGCGTGCTGGGCGAGGCGGAGATGCGCGAGCTGGGCATGGGCGCGCTGCTGGGCGTCTCGCAGGGCAGCCCGCGCGAGGCGCAGCTGCTGGCGATCACCTGGTCGGGCGGGGAGGGCGGTGCCGCTCCGCTGGCCCTGATCGGCAAGGGCGTGACCTTCGACACCGGTGGGATCTCGATCAAGCCCGCCGCCGGGATGGAGGACATGAAGTGGGACATGGGCGGCGCCGGCGCGGTCGCCGGGGCGATGCTGGCGCTGGCGAAGCGCCGGGCCAAGGCCAACGTGGTCGGCATCTGCGGGCTGGTCGAGAACATGCCCGACGGGCACGCCCAGCGCCCGGGCGATGTGGTCACTACCATGTCGGGCCGGACGGTCGAGGTCATCAACACCGATGCCGAGGGGCGGCTGGTGCTGTGCGACGCGTTGACCTGGACCCAGCGCGAGTCCAAGCCCGCCGCAATCGTCGATTTCGCCACGCTGACGGGCGCGATGATCATCGCGCTGGGCAGCGAGCATGGCGGGCTGTTCGCCAATGACGACGCTCTGGCCGACGCGTTGCTCGCCGCAGGCAGGGCCAGCGGCGATGCGCTGTGGCGCTTCCCGCTGGGGCCGGCCTACGACAAGCTGATCGACAGCCCGATCGCCGACATGAAGAATGTCGGCCCGCGCGGCGCCGGCTCGATCACCGCGGCGCAGTTCATCCAGCGCTTCGTGGAGAACGACACGCCTTGGGCGCATTGCGACATCGCCGGGATGGTCTGGGCCGACAAGCCCGGCGCGACCTGGGACAAGGGCGCGACCGGCTATGGCGTGCGGCTGATCGACCGGCTGGTGCGGGCGCGCTGCGAGCGCTGACGGCGCGCGCTTGATGCAGCTCGATTTCTGGCAGCTCTCGCGCGATCCGGTTGAGAGGGTGGTCGCGCTGATCGCCGAGCGGACCGTTGGCGCGGGCGAGCGGCTGCTGGTGGTGGCGGACGATGCCGCGCTGCGGGCGGCGATCGGCCGCGCTTTGTGGGCGGAG
>JACIYY010000072.1 GCA_014359685.1 Porphyrobacter sp.
CCCTCGCACGCTCCGCCCTCGGTGCGCGCGCCGGGAGGCCGGTTTCCTCGCCTTCAGGTCTTCTTGAGAAAAGCTTTACCCACGCCCGGCACATGGTTGCGCTAGAGGCCTGCCCGGACCTGATCGGCTTTCCGGGAGGAATTGAGACAATGCACGGTTTTCGTTTTGTCCGCGGCGCGCTGGCACGCAGCAGCGCCATGTTGACGATCGTCGCGCTCGGCCTGAGCGTCGCGGCTTGCGACGGGGACGATGATCGTCCCGGAACAATTCCCCCGCCGCCGACGGGCGGGACGCCGACCCCGACCCCGGCGCCCACTCCAACGCCGACCCCGGCTCCGACGCCTGCCCCAACACCGACGCCTACTCCGGCGCCAACCCCGACACCCACGCCTACTCCAACACCAACACCAACACCAACACCAACACCAACACCAACACCCACGCCTACTCCGACACCCACTCCGACACCAACTCCCACTCCCACTCCCACTCCGCCCCCTCCTCCGGGTGGCCCGAATCCCGACCTCATCGATCTGGACGCCACCGAGACCTTCCAGCTTTCGGGCACAACGCTGGCGATCACGCAGGAACCCTCGCCGGACGGGGATGGTGCCATCACCGGTCTGACCGTCACGCCCAAACCGTTCAGCGGCAATCTGACGCTGCTCTACGATGCGCAGGCGGACAGCTATACCGTGACAGATGGCACGAAAAGCATGACGTGGAACGAATCAGACTATTTAGCCGAAGACAGCAACGATTATTTCGTATCCTATGATATATATAGGGGCGATGAGGATTTCGACACTCTGACTCTTCTCAGACCGGGAACGAACGGGGTCATCAACCTCACCTATGTGACCTACGGATATTGGAATTCACGGCCGGATTCGACGAGAAGCGATTTCACCTTTTTCGTCGGCGGGGTGCAGACACCTTTGGCCGAAATGCCGCTCACCGGCAGCGCCAGCTATAGCGGCGTGGCGGACGGCCTCGCCCTTGTCAGCGGTCAGGCCTATGCGCTGTTCGGAAGCACGGGCACGCTTGCCGCCGATTTCGGCACCGGCACGGTCAGCACCAGCCTGACGCTGCGAGGCAATCCCGATGTGGGTGACGGCTTCGAGCAATTCGTGCCCGGAACGGTGGCCCTCGGAACGCTGACCGGCACCGGCACGATCGGCGCCGGCAGCAACAAATATAGCGGAACGCTCACCGGGGCCGGCATGTCGGGGGGGCTCGACGGCGCCTTCTTCGGACCCGGTGCGGCCGAAACCGGCTATTCCTTCCAGGTTCAGGG
>JACIYY010000073.1 GCA_014359685.1 Porphyrobacter sp.
CACGTTCACGCCAGGCGATGCGCAGATCGCCCGATGGATCGAATGAGGTGGTGATCTCGAGCCTCCCGCTCTGGTCGCACAGCGACCCGTATTTGGCCGAATTGGTGATCATCTCGTGGATCACCAGCGCAAGGACGGTGTAGCCCTCCGGCTCCACCAGCGCGTCAGGACCGACCAGGGCGACACGATCGGCCTTGCCGGTCAGGAAGGCCTCGACCTCGCTCCGGATCAGACGGTGGAGCGAGGCCGCCGACCAATGTTCGCGGGTGATGTTGTCATGCGCCATCGCCAGCGCGTGAATGCGTCCGCCGACCAGGTCCGCGAACTGCTTGATGCTGGTCCCCTCGCCGCGCGACTGGCTGATCAGGCCGCGGATCAGCGTCAGGATGTTGCGGACCCGGTGGTTGAGCTCGGCGATCAGCAGCTCCTGCTGCGCCTGCGATCGGGCGCGTTCCTGCATCTGCGCGTCGTTCATCCGCAGCACCACTTCGAGCAGCGTCACGCGAAGATGCTCGGCGATCGCCAATTCCTCGGGCCGCCACGGGGCGCTGCGCCCTCTGACCGACTGGCGCCATGCCTCGAAGCTCTTGCGCGGGGTCAGGCGAGGGCCGTTGGGTCCGTATTCGACGGTCTTTTCCGGGTTGCCGCCCCAGGTGACGACCTGCTGCAACTCGCGCCGCCAGAACACGATGTAGTCGCGGGGCTGGCGCGAGACCGGGATCACCAGCGCGCCGCTGGCGCGGTCGGCGAAGGCGCCCGCCTCCGGCAGCAGCGTGGCCAGCGCATCGCTGCTGATGATCTGGCCATCGGCCGCGCGGTTGAGCGCGGGCACCATGGCCCTGAACGCCTCCTCGTCCGGCGCGGCGCCGCGCGCGCGATAGCGTCCGTCGATGAAGGCGCTCGCCCCGTCATGCGGGATCACCTGGCCGATGACGCCATCGATCGTGCCCAGGCTTTCGACCAGCGAGCTGCCGCCGACCAGCTGCGTCATCAGGCGGTCGTGCAGCTGACGCCCGCGCTCCGCGATACGGCTGCCGGCGCTGGCGATCGCCAGCTCCAGTCGCAGGGCGAACAGCTGCGCGAACAGCTCGGCCGTGCTGCGCAGCGAAAAAGGCAGCCAGCGCGGGCTGTAATGGTGGCACGCGAACAGCCCCCACAACTCGCCGCCAAGCACGATGGAGATCGACAGCGAGGCACCCACGCCCATGTTCTTCAGATATTCGATGTGGATCGCCGAGACCGCGCGCAGCGTGCTCAGCGACAGGTCGATCGGCTCTCCGCCCGGTCCCTCGGGCGGTTCGATCGGCACGGGCGCGGCGTTCACATCGCTGATGATCCGCAGCAGGTTGCGCTTGTACAGCTCGCGCGCCTGTGCCGGGATGTCGCTGCTGGGATAGCGCAGGCCGAGAAACGCCTCCAGGTGGTCCTCGCGCGCTTCGGCGATCACCTCGCCGCTCTGATCCGGGTGGAAGCGATAGACCATCACCCGGTCGAAGCCGAGCAGCCGCTTGAGCGAGCGCGCCGCCTCGCCCGCCAGCTCGCCGACGTCGTGGATCCGATGCAGCCGGTCCATCGTCGCGCGCAGCACGCCGGAATGCTGGAGCTGGCTGCGCGGGACATGCGGCTCGACCTCCAGGATCGATAGCGCCCCGCTGCGATGCACGGCCACATCGAACAGCTGACGGTTGCCGGTCAGATCGACGCCGAACAGCCGCTCGACCGAACGGCTGTCATCGGCCTGTGCGATCGCCTCGAGCAGCAGCTCCATCGCCTCGGGCGCGAGCAGCTGCGAGAGCAGGTCACCGGGGTTCAGCGGGCCGGGTGGGCGCAGGATGGCCTGCGCATTGGCGGATCGGTGGGCGATGGTCCACTCGGCCGTGACCGCGATCAGCGCGCCGAAATCCTGGATCATGCCCGGCCTGTGGATCGGCTCCTGATCGCAATTGGTCAGGTCGTAGGGATAGGGGCTGGACTCGCTCACGCCGCGATCCGTTCGGGCGCTGCCTCCAGCGCATCGCTGAAGCAGGCGAACACCGCCTCTGCCGCCGCCAGCGCGCCGCCGAGCAGGGCCTCATCGGCCGGCGCGTCGATCGCCGGGCGCAGCCGTGCCCAGAACGCGATCATCTGCGGGTCGGACAGGAACGCAGTCGGCAGCACTGCACCGCTGCGCGCCAGGTGCGAAAGCTGCGCCCGGTTGCCGAGATGCGACCCGGCGACCGCCCAGGCCAGGCCCAGCGGATGCGCGCCGGGCGGCGGATCGAACGCTGCCTCGCCCCAGCATTCCCCGGCACCCAGCCGCTCCAGATCGGCAAGCAGCAGCGGCACGGTCTCGGGCGGGCGCAGCGCGGGCGCACAATGCTGTGCGGCCCAACGCTCGATCGGGGCGCGCGCGGCGAGCTGGAAATGCAGGAACCACGCGTAATCGGCACTCTCGCCGAGAGCCAGGCCGGCAAGTGCGGAATCAAGCCGGCAGTGGCTCTGTGCGGTCTCGCGCTTCAGACACGCACGCAAGGACGAACCGAGACGCCGCTTCTCCACTCGAGTTGATGATCCCTGCCCAAAAGATGGGAGCGGCAGGTTTGAGCTGCCGCCGGCACGCATGTACCAGACCACAACCGCCAGCGGCTGCCCCGGTTCCAAGGCGGCGGCGGGACAGGAATGCGGCGAAGGAAGCACGGGAATGACCGGAATGGAAGCGGACGGGATGATCGCGCAAACGATCCAGCTGGCGCTCGCGCCGGTGTTCGTGCTGGTGGCGATCGGCAATATCCTCAACATCCTTTCGGCCCGGCTCGGCCGGGTGGTCGATCGCTCGCGCATCCTTCAGGACCGGCACACCAGCACCACCGGCGCAGAGCACGATGCGGTGGTGCGCGAGATTCGCAATGCCGATCGCCGGATCGCGCTCATTAACGCGGCGATCCTGCTGCTGGTGTCGAGTGCGCTGCTGATTGGAATCGTGGTGACGCTGCTGTTCCTGGAGGAGCTGCTGGCACTGCCATTGCAGGCACTGGCGGTGTTCGCCTTCATCCTGGCCATCGGCCTGCTGATGCTCGCGTTGCTGCTGTTCATGCAGGAGACGCGCCATGCGACCGCGGCGCTGCGGATCCCCCGGACCTATCTGGAGCTGGATCGTGATCTCTAGCGCCGGAACCGGGCATCACCCTTTCGACGGCGGCTCCGGTGCGGCGAGCAGATGCTGCCCCTGCTGCCGGATCGCGCCCGCGACCAGCGGCTCAAGGAATTCCAGAATCGGCGGCAGCGTGACGAGGAACACCACCTGGTCGGCCTCCACCTCGACATGGCCGGCAACGGTCTGGCCCATTGCGGTGATCGAGAGGGTCATCCGGTCCTCGCTCGGCCACTCAGTGGCGACCTGCGCCATCCCGCCGGGGATCGCCTCGGCGATGGTGTGGCTGCGGGTCTTGAGCCGCCGCCGCGCCTCGTCCCTGCCCAGGCTATGGGGGATCGCGACCTGCATCTATGGGTTCTCCAGCCGGGGCGGGGCGTCGGTCGCGCTGTCCCCGGCCCCACTGCCATAGCGATATTCGAGGAAGCGGGTGCGGATCGCCAGATCGTCGAGTGCACCGTCCGCCAGCTGGCGGGTGACGCGGTCGATCTCCTCGCTGATCCGGCCCAGCCCCTCGACCAGCTGCCCTTCGGGCGTGGCGCCGGCTCGCTCCTCCTGCCGCAGCCCCGCCGGAATGCGGCGCCAGGTTTCCACCATCTCCGGCAGATGCTCGCCGACCAGCTTGCGGGTCTCGGCGGCGGCGGGATGGGCGGGATCGACATGGGCGAGCTGCATGCCCAGTGAATCGAGCTGCAGGCCGATCTGGTCGACCAGCGCGACGGCCGGGGCGGGGAGGGCAGGGCGCTGATGCTCCAGCCACAATTCGGTGCGGGCGACCAGCTGGCGGGCATCCTGCGTCCGGGCGAGGTCCGCTCGCTGCGGCACGGAGACCTTCGGGAACCGCGCCAGCACCACCAGCGCGACCACGATCGCCAGCGCGGTGATCATGACGCCGGCAAAGCCGATGCCATCGAGGATCATGCCGGCCACTCCCGCGGCGACCAGGATCGCGAACACCGCCGCGATCATCGCCACCAGCTTGCGCCGCCAGTGCCGCATCCGCAATTCGGCCGACCCGCGCCCCACCGCGCGCCGCCCTGCGCCACCCGCCCGGTGCCGGCCGCCAGCGCGGTTGTCATCGCGCAGGTGGCGGGCCTCCGCGATCAGCCGGTCGCTCTGCCCGGTCAGGTCGGCCATCAGCCGTCGAGGCTCAGCAGCGAGCCTTCACTGCCGAGCGCGGCCGCCGCCTGCGCCTGCCCCTCGGCGCGGGCGATGTAGCCCTTGGAGCGTTCGACCTCACCCGACAGCACCTCGACCGTCTGCTTCATCGAATCGAGCGCCTTCAGCTTGAACGTATCGACCTCGTCCATCGTGTCGTAGATGTTCTGGAACGCACGCTGGAGGGTTTCCAGCGGGATCGTGCTGCCCGCTGCCTGTTCGTGGATGCGAGCGGTGTTCTCGCGCAGCAGCTTGCC
>JACIYY010000074.1 GCA_014359685.1 Porphyrobacter sp.
CGCTGGTCAGCGTTCCGGTCACCGTCACTCCGCCGCCAGAACCCGAACAGACCCCGCCGCCCGATCCTCCGGACCCGGTGGTGGAGGAAGGTGCGGCCGCTCCCGAAGCGCCGCAGGCCGAAATCCCGGCCGAGCCGCGCGAGGTTGCCGCCCCGGTGCCGCGCATCATCGTGGCCCCGCCGATCAGCATCCCGACGATGGCCGCCAGCGGGGATTCCGACGCGGCGCCGGCGGGTGCCGGCGAGCAGGGCACCGGGCGCGGCGCTGGCGGAGAGGGCGCCGGAAGCGGCAGCGGACGGGGTGGCAGCGGGCGCGGCGGCCCGGCGGTGGTGCAGCCGCCGGTCAAGATCGCCGGCGACATCAGCGACGCGCGCGACTTCCCGGCGCCGCCCGGCGGGCGCCAGATCCGCAAGGGGCAGCACGTGATCGTCCGCATGACGGTGGGCGTCGACGGCCGGGCGCACGATTGCCAAGTGGTCAAGCCCAGCCCGGACCCGGTGGCCGACCGCATCACCTGCCGCCTGGCCGAACAGCGCTTCCGCTTCCGCCCGGCGCGCGATCAGGCGGGCAATCCGGTCCCCGCCCCCTATGGCTGGCGGCAGGACTGGTTCTGACCGGCGGTTCCGCTGCGCTGCGGATGAATCGGTGACTTGGCCGCGCCCGGTGGCTAAGCGGCACACGGCGATGGAGCGTTGGCGACGATGATTGCGATTCACCCGGTGGTTCTGTGCGGCGGCAGCGGCACGAGGTTGTGGCCGCGCAGCCGCAAGGCCAGACCCAAGCCGTTCCTGCCGTTGGTCGGCGACAAGACCCTGTTCGAGGCGACGCTTGGCCGCTGTGCGCAGGACAGCCGCTTCGCCGATCCGGTGATCGTCACCGGCGCCGCTCATCTGGAGCATGTCCGGGCCCAGATCGCCGGCTTCCCCGGCGCGCGCGTGATCGTGGAGCCGGAGGCCAGGAACACCGCGCCCGCGATCGCGCTCGCCGCCGCTCGCCTGCCCGCCGATGCGATCATGCTGGTATGCCCGAGCGACCACCACATCGCCGACGAGGCGGCGTTCCGCGACGCCGCCTGCGCGGCCGCGAAGCTGGCCAGCGAGGACTGGCTGGTCGCGTTGGGCATAGGCCCGACCTCGCCCGAGACCGGCTATGGCTATATCCGCCGGGGCGCGCCGCTGGAGGGCGGATATGTGGTCGAGCGGTTCGTGGAGAAGCCCGACCGCGCCACCGCCGAAGGCTTCCTTGCCGATGGCCGCTTCAGCTGGAACGGCGGCATCTTCGCCTTCCGCGCCGGCGCCTTTCTGGCCGAGCTGGCGCGTCACCGCCCGCAGATGGCGGAGGCGGTGCGCGCCTCGGTCGCCGCCGGCCGCGAAGAGGACGGCTGCTTCTATCCCGATGCCGCTGCCTTTGCCGCCATCACCGCCGAATCGGTCGACTATGCAGTGATGGAGAACACCGAGCGCGCCGCGATGGTGCCCGCCGCGATGGGCTGGTCCGACATCGGCAACTGGCATGCGCTGCGCGAGGTGCGCGAGGGGGATGCAGCCGGCAACCGCACCCGGGGACCGGTCGAGCTGGTTGATTGCCGCAACGTGCTGGTCGACAGCGACGGCCCGCGAGTCTCGGTGATCGGGCTGGAGGACATCGCCATCGTCATCGACGGCGACGATGTGCTGGTCACCACCATGGCCGGGGCGCAGAAGGTCGGCAAGCTGGCCGGCGCGACCAACCAGTAACCGGGCCAGCAACCCGGCGCAGCAACCGGCTCAGCCGCGCAGCTCGTCGAGCAGCCGCCCGAGATCCTCGGCCGCATAGGGCTTCTGCAACACGCCGCGCGCCTGCGACGGCGACAGCTTGGCCACTGCATCGCCATAGCCGGTTACGAA
>JACIYY010000075.1 GCA_014359685.1 Porphyrobacter sp.
CACGCTGGAGGGTTTCCAGCGGGATCGTGCTGCCCGCTGCCTGTTCGTGGATGCGAGCGGTGTTCTCGCGCAGCAGCTTGCCGGTCGAATCGATGATCCCGGCGGTGGTCTCGTTCAGCGCGGTGATCTGGCCCAGCACCAGCCGCTGGTTGGTCATCGCCTGCGCCACCGTCACCGCGGTGCGCAGCGCGGCGACCGTGGTGGTGCTGGCGCGGTCGACGCCCTTCACCAGCTCCACATTGTTCTTCTTGACCAGGTCGAGCGCGAGGTAGCCCTGCACGCTGACCGCCATCTGCGTCAGCAGGTCCTGCGTGCGCTGGCGGACATAGAACAGCGCGGTCTCGCGCACCGCCTTGGCCTTGGCGGGATCGGTGGCGTCGAGATCGGCGGCGACATCCTCCAGCTTCTGGTCGAGCGATCTGGCGATGTGGATCATCTGTTCCAGCCTGCCCATCGCGTCCCACAGCTTGGCCCGCTCCTGATCGATCGCGGCATTGTCCATCAGCAACTCGTCCTTGCCGCTGGCGAGGCGCGAGAGGATCGCCTGGATGTGGGTCTGGGCGCTCGAATAGCTGTCGAAATAATTTTTCAGCCGATTGCCGAAGGGGATGATCCCCAGCAGCTTGCGCGGCGCGAGCGACCTGCGCCCGGGGTCGAGCTCCTCGACCGTGCGGCGCAATTCGGCGAGGTCCGCGCCGACGCCGCTGTCCTTGTCGATCGCGCGCACCGGGCGGTCGAGGAAGCGGTTGGACATCTGCGCCGCCGCCGCGATCTCCTTGCGGCCCATATTGGTGATCTGGTCGACCTTGCGGCCGAAATCGGGCGATTGCGCGTCCAGCGCCACCAGTTCCGCAACGAAGGCGTCAGCCTTCTCGTCCAGCTTGCTCTTCTTCTCAGGCTCGAGCGGCACCAGCCCGGCGGCCCGCTCGGGCACGACGGCGGGCACCGGGTCGGGCGGGGTCAGCTCCAGCGCGGTCTCGCCAGCGGTCGCGGTCCGGTTGCTCGTG
>JACIYY010000076.1 GCA_014359685.1 Porphyrobacter sp.
CCCGGCGGCGCAGATCGCCTCCACCGCAGGGCGCATCTTGTTGCGGAAATCGGGCGTCAGGATCTCGATCGTGGTGGCCGGCGTGGCGCGGCGCAGCGCCTCGATCACCGCCACGAACTGCCCCGCGCCGCCATCGGGCAGGTCGTCGCGGTCGACGCTGGTGACCACGATATGCTCCAGCCCCAGCCGCAGCGCGGCATCGGCGACATGCTCGGGCTCCAGCGGGTCGACCGCCCGCGGCATCCCGGTCTTGACGTTGCAAAAGGCACAGGCGCGGGTGCAGACATCGCCCAGAATCATCACCGTGGCGTGCTTTTTGGTCCAGCATTCGCCGATATTGGGGCAGGCCGCCTCTTCGCAGACCGTGTTCAGGCGCAATTCGCGCATCAATGCGCGGGTGTCGTTGAATCCCTTGCCGACCGGCGCCTTGACGCGGATCCAGTCCGGCTTGCGGCGCCGCTCGGGGGCGGAAGCGGACGCGCCGCCGGTGGCGGTGGCGGGGCCGGTTGCGGGGCCGATTGCGGAGGAGGTGTCGGTCATCGCTGCCCACTTAGGCAACCGCCTTGCCAGAGGCAACACGGCGCGGCATCAGCCGGGCGATGAGCACGAATGCCACCGATCCAGCGTCCCCGCCCGAATCCACGCCCGAACTGGCCGCTCTTCTCGCCGGCTACCGCCGCTTCCGGCAATCGGGCTGGGTGCCGCACCGCGAACGCTGGGCGACCCTGAACCAGGGGCAGCAGCCGCCGGTGATGGTCATCGCCTGTTCCGACAGCCGGGTCGATCCGGCGCAGATCTTCGATGTCGCGCCCGGAGAGATCTTCGTGGTCCGCAATGTCGCCGCTCTGGTGCCCCCGTTCGAGACCAGCCCCGGTCAGCACGGCGTCTCGGCGGCGCTGGAATTCGCGGTCCAGACGCTGAAGGTGCGCGAAGTGGTGGTGATGGGCCACGGCATGTGCGGCGGCTGCCAGGCGGCGCTGAGCCGCGCGCTGCACGGGACGGAGCCCGGCAAGGGCGGCTTCGTCGCCCACTGGATCGCGATGCTCGACGATGTGCGCGAGCCGATCGCGCAGGCGCTGGGGGTCGAAGGCCGCGAGGCGGAGCGGGCGATGGAGCGCGCGGCGGTGAAGGTCAGCCTCGCCAATTTGCGGACCTTCCCCTTCGTGCAGGAGAAGGAGGCGAGCGGAGAGCTGCGGCTGCGCGGCGCCCATTTCGCCATCTCCGACGGCGTGCTGCACCTGCTCGACGAGGCGACGGGCGAGTTCGCACCGGCCTGAATGGCCGCGCCGGGGCGGGGGCTGTCCTACACGCCCCACCGGCTTTATCCCCGCTGCCCCGCCGCGCCGGGTGCGGGGTTGGTTGAAGCCCCTCCCGCCGCATGTGTTTCATCAACAAGCCCCCGCGACTCGGCCCATGTCCGTGGCCGCTTGCATCGCCCGGCGCGGCCCGGCATTGGGCGGCGATGGCCGAAACCCACCTCAAGAACATCGCGCTGCTGATCGACGCCGACAATGCCAGCCACGCCGGCATCGACCCGGTGCTGACCGTCCTCGCCGAGCTGGGGCAGGTCAATATCCGCCGCGCCTACGGCAACTGGGCCAAGTCCGAGCTCAGCAAATGGAGCGCGATCACCCACCGCTACGGCCTCCAGCCGATGCAGCAGTTCGACCTGACCCGGGGCAAGAACGCGACCGACATGGCGATGGTGATCGATGCCATCGACCTGCTCTATTCGGGCAAGGTCGACGGGTTCGGGATCATGAGCAGCGACAGCGACTTCACCCCGCTGGTCACCCGGCTGCGGCAGGACGGGCTGATCGTCTACGGCTTCGGCCGCGACAAGGCGCCCGAGCCGTTCAAGACCGCCTGCACCCGCTATATCGACGTCGACCAGCTGATCCGCACCTCCGCCGCCGAGGACGAGCGGCCGGGCAAGGCCAGCGCCGCCGTCGATCAGGAGCTGATCGACCTGCTGGGCGCGGCGTGGAAGGCCGCCGACCGCGACGAGAAGGGCTATGCCCGGCTCCACGAGGTCGGCCAGATCGCCGGCAACCGCTCCAGCTTCGATGTCCGCAACCACGGCTTCAAGCGGCTGAGCGACCTCGTCGCCGCGGCCAGCGACAATTTCAAGCTCGAGCGGCGCGAGAACGGCGAGCTGTACGTCCGCCGCCTGCGCTGATCCTGCCGGCCCGGCACGATCGCATCGCTCGGTCGTTTGTCCCCGACAAGCACATGAGGGGGCTGAATGGCCGACACGTCCGAGACGTTCAACTGGCTGGTGCGGCTCGGCTATTTCGCCCGCGCCGTGCTCTACACGCTGCTGGGAGTGGTGGCCCTGACCACCAGCGGCCAGATCAGCAAGGGCGCGCAAGGCGTCTACCGCACGATTGAGGACTACCCCGCCGGCACCGCATTACTGTGGATTCTGGCGATCGGCCTGTTCGGCTACGCGTTGTTCCGCCTCGCCTCGACGCTGTTCGACATAGAGAACCACGGTTCCGACAAGACCGGCATCGCCGAGCGCGCCGGCCATTTTGGCAGCGCCATCGGCCATCTGCTGCTGGCCTACAGCGCCTATCGGGTCGCTACCGGCAGCAGCGGGGGAAGCGAAGGCGGCCGCGCGCAGGAGGCGGCGGCCGGGGTGATGTCGTTCGAGTTCGGCGCGGCGGTGGTGGGCCTGCTCGGCCTCGCCTTCGTGGCGGCGGCGTTCTTCCAGGCGAAGAAGGGCCTTAGCGGAGCGTTCATGCGCCGCATCAGCCCGCGCGCACCCGACGCCACCCGCTGGCTGGGCGGCGCCGGCTATGTCGCGCGGGCGGTGGTCTTCGCGGTGATCGGCTGGTCACTGATCCGGTCGGCATGGTTCGGCAACACCGCCGAAGTGGTCACCTTGGGCGGGGCGATCGCCTCGCTCGGCGACGGCGGCATCTGGTTCACGCTGGTCGCCATCGGCCTGCTGCTGTTCGGAATCTTCAGCCTGGTGCTGGCGCGTTACCGGATCATCCCGGAGATGGACATGCACCGCCATGTCCCCCGCTTCCGTGCCTGAGCGGGCGTCGCGGGCCGGCCCGGCCGGTCAGGTATCGCCGGCTGCGGAGCCGCGCGCTGCGGGGTGGCACTGCGCCAGACCGCTGCCCTGATAGACGATCCGGCCGAAGGCATCGCGCAGCGTCACCGTGCCTTCGTAATCCACCGTGCCCCGATGATCCGCCGCGCTTTCGTCACCCGCCGCAGCTTCGTCAGCGGCCGTGTCGGCCTCCGCCCGCTCATCCTGTTCGGCGAGGGCGAGTTGCAGCTCCTGCTCGCGGCCCAGATAGCGCGAGCGGATGCCGCCCGGCAATTCGTGCGAACCGGAATCGGCGGCGAAGCGGACCATCTCTCCGTCCAGCTTCATGTGGGCCGCGCCATCGGTGGCGATCACCCGCGTGCCCAGGCTGGTGCCGGGGGCGAAATTGCAGCCGGTGGCGGTGAGGTTGTGCCGCTCCATGTCGTCATAGGCGATCGGCTCGGGCGTGACCTCGTCGAGCGGCGGCAGGGTGGCGTTGGCGCGTTCCACCAGCGCCATGTCCCGCTCCGCCTCCGCCGCGCGCTCTTCGGGCGAGGCGTCGCTGCCGCAGCTGGCGACGAGCAGGACGACCGGGACGGCGAACAAGGCTGCGACCCTCATCATCAATGCCTCCCGAACAGCCGCTCAACCTCCCCGGTCGACAGCTTCACCCATGTCGGCCGGCCATGGTTGCACTGCCCAGACCGCGGCGTGCGCTCCATCTCCCGAAGCAGCGCATTCATCTCCGCGACGGACAGCACCCGGCCGGCGCGAACCGATCCGTGGCAGGCCATCGTCGCCAGCACATGCTCGACTCGCTCTTCCAATAGCAGGCTTTCTCCGTGCTTTGCCAGATCGTCCGCCAGGTCACGAAGCAGCGCCGACGGGTCGGCGCCGGCGAGCGCGGCGGGCAGCGCGCGGACCAGCATCGCGGCGGGACCGAACCGTTCCACCACCAATCCCAGCCGGGCGAGGGCCGGGGCCTGATCCTCCAGATAGTCGCAGGCGATCTCCTCCAGCTCGACCACATCGGGAATCAGCAGCGGCTGGCTCGCGGCGAGGGCCTGCCCCGCCCCGGCGGCGCGCAGCCGTTCGAGCACCAGCCGTTCGTGCGCGGCGTGCTGATCGACCAGCACCAGCCCGTCGGCCGCTTCGGCAACGATATAGGTGTTCCCCACCTGGCCGCGCGCCACCCCCAGCGGGAAGGCGTCGGGCGTGGCCCCCTCGATCCCGTCCGTTTCAATACCGGCCGCCGGCGCGGATTCCGCGCGGCCCTGCGGCGGATCGGACAGCAGCGAGGCGAAGCCGCGCCAGCCGGGGGCCTCGTCCCGCACCGCGCCGCCCCAGCCGGTCCCCCCCCAAGCGGGCGCGGCCTCGGGCGCCATCGGCTCCGCCTGCCAGCGGCTCATCGCGGCGGCATCGGCCGCCTGCGCGCTGCGCCGATCGCCACTGGCCAGCGCCTGGCGCAGCGCCGAGACGAGGAAGCCGCGCACGGCCGCCGCCTCGCGGAAGCGCACTTCGGTCTTGGCGGGATGGACGTTGACGTCCACCTCCTGCGGCGGCAGGTCGAGGAACAGCGCCAGCACCGCGTGGCGGTCGCGCGCCAGCATCCCGGCATAGGCGCCGCGCACCGCGCCCGCCAGCAGCCGGTCCTTCACCGGCCGGCCATTGACGAACAGATATTGGTGATCGGCGACGCCCCGGTTGAAGGTCGGCAGGCCGGCGATACCAGTCAGGCCCAGCGGCCCGCTGGCCTGGTCCACCACCACGCAATTGTCGGCGAGCGAGCGGTCGATCAGCCCGGCGACCCGCGCCGCGAGCCCCTCCCCGCCCTGGAGCGCGAACACCCGCCGCCCGCCATGGTCGAGCGAGATCGCAAGGTCCGGCCGGGCCATCGCCAGCCGCCGCATGACATCGAGGCAGGCGGCATATTCGCTGCGCGCGCTGCGCAGGAACTTGCGCCGCGCGGGCACGCGGGCGAACAGCTGTTCGACCACCACCCGGGTGCCCGGCGGCACCGCGCGCGGGCCGTCCTCCACCAATGCGCCGTGATCGACGATGCGGCGCCAGCCGTCCTGCCCGCCCCCGTTCTGGCCCACCCCTGAGGGGCGGCTTTCGACCAGCAGCCGGGCGACGCTGGCGATCGAGGGCAGCGCCTCCCCCCGAAAGCCGAGCGTGGTGACGCGGTCGAGCGCGCCCTCATCGCCGACCAGCGCGTCGGGCAGCTTGGAGGTGGCGTGCCGTTCCAGCGCCAGCGCGATCTCGGCCGGCGCCATGCCGCAGCCATCGTCGGTGACTTCGATCCGCGCCAGCCCGCCATCGACGATGGCGACCGCGATGCGGGTGGCGCCGGCGTCGATCGCATTCTCGACCAGTTCCTTCAGCGCCGAGGCCGGGCGTTCCACCACCTCGCCCGCGGCGATGCGGTTGATCAGGCTGTCCGGCAGGCGGCGGATTGCTGGCATCGGCGGATGGTACCGCGCGCCCGCCCGGCTGACGAGGCGGCCGGGGGCGAACGCGCGCGACTTTCGACAATTTTCTTTTTGACCCGTGCAGATAGGGGGCGCCACAAAATTTTAGCCTTTGTCCGCGCTTCGGGCTAAGGAGCCGCCACTTCGCCGCGCTCGGCCCCCGCCTGCCGCGCGCAGGCACCCTCGTTTCGCGGACAGAGGCACGGATTTTTCGGATGAGTTCCTACTTCACCAAGCTGTTCAAGTTCGGCTCCCAGAACATGGCCATCGACCTCGGCACCGCGAACACGCTGGTCTATGTCCAGGATCGCGGCATCGTGCTGAACGAGCCGTCGGTGGTGGCGATCGAGACCCTGAACGGCGTCAAGCGGGTGAAGGCGGTCGGCGACGATGCCAAGCTGATGATGGGCAAGACCCCCGACAGCATCGAGGCGATCCGCCCGCTGCGCGACGGGGTGATCGCCGATATCGAGATCGCCGAGGAGATGATCAAGCATTTCATCCGCAAGGTCCACGGCAAGAAGAGCCTGTTCCGTTATCCCGAGATCGTGATCTGCGTCCCCAGCGGCTCCACCAGCGTCGAACGGCGCGCGATCCGCGACGCCGCCAGCAATGCCGGCGCCAGCGAGGTGTTCCTGATCCTGGAGCCGATGGCCGCCGCGATCGGCGCGGGGATGCCGGTGACCGAGCCGGTCGGGTCGATGGTGGTCGATATCGGCGGCGGCACCACCGAGGTCGCGGTGCTGAGCCTGCGCGGTCTTGCCTATACGACCAGCGTGCGGACCGGCGGCGACAAGATGGACGAGGCGATCGTCAGCTATGTGCGCCGCCACCACAATTTGCTGATCGGCGAGGCGACGGCCGAGCGGATCAAGCAGAACTATGGCATCGCCATCGTGCCCGAGGACGGGATCGGCGAGCCGATCACGATCAAGGGCCGCGACCTGGTAAACGGCGTGCCCAAGGAAATCACCATCAACCAGGCCAATATTGCCGAGGCGCTGAGCGAGCCGATCGGCGCCATCGTCGAGGGCGTGCGGATCGCGCTGGAGAACACCGCGCCCGAACTGGCCGCCGACATCGTCGACCAGGGCATCGTGCTGACCGGCGGCGGCGCGCTGATCCAGGGGCTGGACGATCATTTGCGCGACGAGACCGGGCTGCCGGTCTCCATCGCCGAGGATCCGCTGTCCTGCGTCGCCTTGGGCACCGGCCGGGCGATGGAAGACCCGCTCTATCGCGGCGTGCTGATGACCGCCTGACGCGGCGGTTCTGTCTGGGAGCAAGGGCGGTCATGGCGCTGCCGGCCAATCACGGTTCGGGCCGCCTGGCGCCGGCGAACAAGCGGGCGAGGCTGGGCCTCTTCACCGGCTATCTGCTGGCCGGGCTGGGCGCGCTGACCGGCGCGGCGCTGCTGATCGTCTCGCTGCTGCGGCCCGAGGCCTTCGCCGGGCTTCGCAGCATGGCCAGCGATCTTGTCGCCCCGGCGGGCGAGATTGGCGCGGCCGGGCGCGTGGGCACCCGCAACGTGCTGGAAGCCATCGCCGGCTATTACCGCGCCGGCAGCCGCAATGCCGAACTGGAGCGCGAGGTGCGGATCGCCCGCGTCAAGCTGGCCGAAGCGCGCGCGCTGGAACGCGAGAATGCACGGCTGCGCGCGGTGCTGAAGCTGGCCGAGGGCGAGACGCGGCCGGTGGCGGCGGCGCGGCTGATCGGCTCCACCTCCACCAGCGCGCGGCGCTTTGCCTATATCTCCGCCGGGCGCCGCGACGGGGTGCGGCCGGGGATGCCGGTCAGCTCTCCGCTGGGGCTGGTCGGGCGGGTGCTGGAGGTGGGGGAGCGCGCCTCCCGCGTGCTGCTGCTGACCGACAGCGAGAGCATGGTGCCGGTGCGCCGCGCCACCGATGACGTGGTCGCCTTCGCCGAGGGCCGGTCCGACGGGTCGCTGCGGCTGCGGCTGATCAATCTGGGCATCAACCCGATCAAGCCCGGCGACGTGTTCGTGACCTCCGGCGCGGGCGGGCTGTTCCGGCCCGGCGTGGCGGTCGCGCTGGCGGTGGAGATCACCAGGGACGGGGCCATCGCCCAGCTGCTGAGCAACCCCGCCGCCACCGACGTGGTGCTGGTGGAGCCGGTGTGGCAGCCCGAGGCGATCGCGGTGATCGAGGCGCCCCGCCTCGCCGAGGCCGAAGCCGATCAGGCGCCCGGCGAGGAGGCGCCCGCACCCGCACCCGCCCCCACACCGGCCGTCGCCCCCCTTCCCCCGGCGCAGGACTGATGGAACCGATCAACCTGCGCGCGCATGAGGACGCCTTCGGACGGCGGATCAACCGCGGCCATTCCCCCGCGCTTGTCTATGGCGTGCCGTGGCTGTCGATCATGATCGGATCGCTGGTGCCGTGGCTGCCGGTGATCGCCCCGGCGCCGGTGCTGCCCCCGCTCGGCTTCATGCTGCTGATCGCCTGGCGGTTCGTCCGGCCGGGCCTGCTGCCATTGTGGGCGGGCCTGCCGCTGGGGCTGTTCGACGACCTGTTCTCCGGCCAGCCGCTGGGCAGCGGAATCCTGCTGTTCAGCCTTGCGCTGCTGGCGATCGAGGGGCTGGAGATGCGCTTCCCGTGGCGCACCTTCCTGCTCGACTGGGTGGCCGCCGCGCTGCTGCTGCTGCTGTATCTGGCGGCGGCGGCGCTGCTGTCGGGCGCGGCGCTGACGCTGGTGCAGCTGGTGGTCATCGTCCCGCAACTCTTGCTGTCGATCACCGCGTTCCCCATCATTGCCCGCATGGTCGGGATGCTGGATCGTCTGCGCCTGATGCGCCTGCGCCGGCTGGGTTGAGGCCGGGATGCGGCACCGCCTGACCTCCAGCGCGCTGGCGCACAGCTTCGAACGGCGCAGCTTCGTGCTGGGCGGCATCCAGGGCGGGATCGGCCTGCTGCTGGCGGCGCGGATGGGCTACATCGCCGTTGCCGAGAACGAGAAATACGAGATGGAGGCGGAGAGCAATCGCGTCAATCTGACGCTGATCCCGCCCCGTCGCGGCTGGATCCTCGATCGCAATGGTGCGCCGCTCGCTTCCAACCGTGCCGATTTCCGGGTCGACATCATCCCCGAACG